>JANMPY010000058.1:0-4915 GCA_031370095.1 Betaproteobacteria bacterium | reverse complement strand
CCATCTTGAAATCCTTCCAGATAGTAGGCGTAAAGCAGCGCGTAGTCTGCGGGTTGAAGCTTGGCGGCAGCCAATTCAGGTGGCGCTGCGGGTAGCTGGTTCGGAGTGACAACAGTAAGCTCGCTGTCCTCGACGCCTTTGCCGTCCTGTCCGGTAATGCGCAGCGTGTAGCGGCCTGGCATTAGTGCGGCTTTGGGCAGGCGCACCGACAGCGCGTTAACGTCGCTAACCTGCGTGACGATGGTGCCGCTGCCGTTTAGCAATTGCACTTTGTAGGGCGCGTCACCACCCGTCCACGCGATGTACAGGCTGCGCGTTCCTGCTGTCAGGTGCGGCGCGTATGCGCCGAGGGCGGGCACCACCAGCAGTCCGCCACGCGAGAAGGTGCCTTTGGTGGGTGTTGTTGCGGCGCTCGTCTGCGCCACGATGCTCTTGGCCAGCGCCAGCATATTTCCGAAGAAGCCCGGTTGCCCACACGGTACCTGCACTGCTTTGCCTGGCGATTCTGCATCGAGCAGCAGCCTTTGGTTGTTGGACAGAATCACCTGCACCGAGGCACGCGCATCCGTCAGCCGTAGCGTGTCGCACGCCATCAAGCCTTCGGCGGGATAAGCGATGGTTTTGCCTGCGCGCTCCACCTTAAAAACCGTGACCGGCACCACGCCGTCGCTGCGATTCGGTTGCACCCAGGCTGCGATCTCGCCAGCGGCCTGCGCGATAAGCGGTGTCAGGGCCACCACCATGCACAATAAACGCAGGTAACGAAAAGCGGACGAAACGGAGCGGTTCATGAGGCAATCTCCCGTTGCATGTTCATCGTCTAATGATGACCGCCGCCCGCAAGTTGCGCGAGGCGTTTGTGTTCGGCGCGTTCTTCCATGGATTTCACCATGCGATGCGCCTGAATGCCCAGCAGCGGCAAGGCAAAGTCGAGCCAAACACCGTACTTGAACAGGTAAAAGCTGCCAACCGCAAGCAGCACGATGGCAACACCGGTGCTGATCCACGTGCCCACGAGCGAATCCCAGCGGGCGAATACGTAGCCTACAAAAACGATCAGCAGCAATGCCAGCGCAAAGGTCAACCATCCGTTCGGCGAGCCGATCAAGCTGTGGCGCGCCATTGAGTCAATCGCGTTGACGAGCACCATGCCGCCCGACATTTCGCCGAGCGGCGTGATGTGGCGATCCCCCGCTTCCAGGTAGGATTGGCCGATCACCACCACACGATCTTGCAGGCTTTGCGGCGATGCGCCATTCAGGAAAGCCAGTGCGGGAATTACCTGCGCCTGTCCGAGTTGCGGGATGTCACCAATGCGAAATACGACACGGTTGGCGAGTGACTGCGCGTGCGGTGGTTTGTCGCCAAACCCGAGATCAATGCCTTTGCTCTTAAAACCCTCATGCATTGCGCGCCAGCTTGCATTGATCGCCAACTCGATCTGCTTTTCAAGCGCCCCGGATCGCTGGCGCGCATTTTCCCGTGTGTTTGGTGCAGCGCCTTCTTGCATCGGGAAAGGCGTACACGTTTGCGCGACCTGCGCCGCTTTGCCCCCATCGCCCGCCTCGCCCTGACTGTCGCGTTGCCCTGGCAGCATATCCGGCGCAACGCCCACGTGGCGCGCCAATACCGCCAACTGTACCGACGGCACCACGCGAATTTTTCCTGGCACCTGCGGGTCTGCATCGCGCGCGCACACTGCTTGCAGCAATTGCCAGTCGCGCAACACATGGTCGCTTGAATAGGTGAAATACGGTGCCGCCACCACGATGCGATCACGCGAATTTTTCACCACGGCATCTATTCTGGGCGACTCGCGCAGCTCGCTTAAATAGCCTTCCGGATAGCGCAATTCACGTAATTGATCTGGCGCATCCGCCATCCGCACATTGCGCGCGAGCGGATGACGCAGGGTGCGCACCAGCACCAACTGTTTGAGTGGATCAGATTTGAAATAAGGCTTGGCAAGAAGATCATCGAGAGCACCCGCAAAAGCGTCGTCCTCAGCGAGCTCTTGCGGTCTATGCGCGCCCTCAACCACGACGTCGAGTACCACTTGCCGGGCACCCTTCTCAAACGCCTTGTCGACCAGCGCAAGCAGCTGCTGCCGCGGCGCGCGGTAGGGCTCACCTCCGCCCCACTGCGAACTGCGCCAGGCGGCATCATCGATATCGATCAACGCAAGCGAAAGCGGGGCACGATTCTTCGGAAACGGCGGTGTGGGATCGACTGCTGCATTGGCACGCATTACTGCATCGAGTGCGTAGTTTTGCGCGTACACCAGCGGCTGCCAGTGCAGGGTGTGGCCAGCCCAATGCAGCAGCAGCTCAATCAACACACCAATGGCAACGTTGGTCAACCAGTGCCGGGTGACAGGACGCAGACGCTGCCAGCGGTCACGACCGCGCGCTACAAATGAGCGTCGTGACAGGAGCGCGGATGAGGGTTCTAGCGTTCCAGCTGGCTCGGATTTGTGCTGCCGCATGACGACAAAAGTCTCCCGCTGTTGAATGCTCAATCACGCCGTGCCGGGGAAATTTCCAATGCAGGAAATTTAACCGCCTTTACTCAATTCAACGCCAGTATCGCCGCGCCAGCAGGCTGAGGCAAGCGCCGCTTCAACCCGTTGATCGCAGATTGTGCCACTTGTTTCCAGGGTGGCTTTCAGCACTACGGTCGGTTGCGGATGCTTCCAATCGTTTTATGGTTTCGCCATATTTACATGCTCATTTTACTTGTGTACAATTCAATTGTGTACATTTTATTAACTCCTCGTCAGTAATAGCGCATGCGTCTTCGATCCAAATCACCAGCAGCAAATGCGCAAAAGAACTCGCCAATGGCGGTGCTGCCCGCTGCTACGCGGCTGCTGCTCGACAACCAGATGTGTTTTGCCTTGTACTCGGCCTCGCTGACCATGACGAAGGTATATAAGCCGCTGCTGGAAAAACTCGGGCTCACTTACCCGCAGTATCTGGTGATGCTGGTGTTGTGGGAGCAGAATCAGCGCAGCGTCTCAGCGCTGGGCGCGCGGCTATTCCTCGACTCGGGCACGTTGACGCCATTGTTGAAACGGCTGGAGTCCCTTGCGTTCATCACCCGTACGCGTGACATTACCGACGAACGCCGCGTCATTGTTGCGCTGACCACGGCAGGCAAACGCGCACAAAAACAAGCGCTCGCCGTGCCACTGCATATTTCTTGCGCCACCGAATGTTCTCTCCCCGAACTCAGGTCGCTCACCAGTCAGCTCGGTGAATTGCGCGCGGCACTCATTCGTAACACCGGCAGCACCACACAGCCCTAGCGGCACCTTCGTTTTTCCCCACCAACCCAGCAAAAAAAGGAAGCACCATGTCGATTGAAAAAGTACTCTACCGCGCCCACGCAACCGCCACGGGTGGCCGCGAAGGCCACGCCACCTCGTCCGACAAAGTTGTCGACGTTAAACTCACGACACCGAAAGAGCTCGGTGGCGCGGGCAATACAGGTGCGAATCCGGAACAGTTGTTTGCAGCCGGCTACGCAGCGTGTTTCATCGGCGCGATGAAACATGTCGCCGGGCAAAAGCATGTGAAGCTCCCTGATAACCTGTCGATTAGCTCGGCAGTCGGCATCGGCCAGATTCCCGGCGGTTTCGGCATCGAGGTGGATCTAACGATCAACGCGCCCGGCATGGACAAAGCCGAAGTGCAAACGATCGTCGACGCAGCGCATCTGGTGTGTCCGTATTCAAACGCCACGCGCAACAACATCGACGTGCGTTTATCGGTGGTGTGATTGCCAACGTTTTTATAATCAATACGCAAGGAAAAATTCATGAAATTGATGGACTACGGATTCACTTCCATTTCGCATCAAGGCGACACGGCGGCAATAACGGCCACCCCAGCCGGTTTTAATCGCCGCAATTTTATCGTCACGTCCTTGGCCTCCGGATTTGCGTTGGCATCGAATGCGATTCTCGCGCAGGCAATCAGCACCGACAGCAAAGGCCTCGTGGCCGGCGAGGTCAGCATCAGCGTTGCCGATGGCAGGATCCCAGCCTATCGCGCCAAGCCCGCCAGGGCTGGCAACTTCCCGGTGGTGCTGGTGATTCAGGAAATTTTTGGCGTGCATGAGCACATCAAGGATGTCTGTCGCCGCCTTGCCAAGCTTGGCTACTACGCCATCGCACCGGAGTTATTTTCGCGCCAGGGCGATGTCTCAAAGATGGAAGACATCGGCGAGATATTGTCGAAAGTGGTCTCCAAGGTGCCGGACAAACAAGTGTTCGCCGACATCGACGCGACCGTTGCATTCGCCAAAACCGACAAGCAAGCCAACACCGCAAAACTCGGCATCATCGGTTTTTGCTGGGGTGGCCGCACCGTCTGGCTGTACGCGGGACACAACCCGAAAGTGAAAGCGGGCGTCGCTTACTACGGCCTGCTCGACGGCATGAAGAGCGACATCAAGGCGCAGGACCCTATCGATATGGGTGCGTCGCTTAAAGTGCCGGTGCTGGGTTTGTACGCGGGCACAGATGCATTCGTGAAGCCAGCCGTGGTCGAGGCGATGCGCGGCGAATTGGTCAAATCAAAAAGCGGCTCGGAGATCGTGATTTTCCCCGGTGTCAATCACGGCTTTAACGCTGACTATCGTCCGAGCTACGACAAGGCATCGGCGACATACGCGTGGAAATTGACGCGTGACTGGTTGAAAGAGCGCGGCGTTTGAATTTGATGAAACTCTAGTACTGGCGCGGCGTTCAAGCTAATATAGGTTGAAACGCCGCGCCAGATGGCGTTCTATACTGCAGGATGCAGGCATTCAACTGCGGTAAATCGTACCATCCACCCGCGCGCTGAACGGTACTATTCACCCGCCTTGATCTTGTTGTCCTTGACGACTTTCGCCCAGCGCGCCATTTCCG
>JANMPY010000056.1:0-13513 GCA_031370095.1 Betaproteobacteria bacterium | reverse complement strand
GCAACCAGGATCAAATCACCTATTCCGAACGCGGCAATATTCAAGGAGCACAGTTTTATGCAGTTGCAGGCGCAGTGTATGAAGCTGCCCTGAAATCAGGCAAAGGGCGCGAGATCCCGACTGAGTGGTTCTTGCAGGACACCCGCGATTGACAAGCAATTTAACGGCAGACAAATCATGACAGCCATATTGTTTCCACCCGACGCGCTTCCGTCCGGATCGCCACCGAAAAGGTCGTTTCGCGATGTCTGGGTTATCACTGCCGCCCATGCGCTCACGCACTGGTATCCAGCAACATTTTATTTGTTGTTGCCGCTGATCGGCAAGGAACTGGGGCTTAGCTACAGCCAGATAGGCCTGGTCATGACTTGTCAGTATGCGGCGGGAGCGATCGCCAACATTCCCGGCGGCATGGTAGTCGATACCGTGGGTCGCAAAGGATTCCTGATGGCGCTGTCACTTTTTTGGGTGGGCTTTCCGTATCTACTGATCGGCTTTACCCACAGTTACGCGATGTTGCTGCTGTGCATGTCGCTGGTCGGTATTGGCAATAACCTTTGGCATCCCACCGCAATCCCGACACTGGCCAATCGCTATCCCGAAAACAAGGGCTTGGTGCTATCGATTCATGGGATGGGCGGCAATGTTGGAGACGCGCTCGCGCCGCTCGTGATCGGTGCGCTGCTGACAATACTCCCGTGGCGCGAAATCGTGGTGGTGAATGTGATTCCGGGCTTGCTCATGTCCGGCTTGCTGGTGCTGTATCTCGGTTCATTCACTCTCAGGCGCAAGAAAAAAATTGTTAAGCCGGGCGATGCGGAGGCAGCGGGGCAGAGTGTTGCGGAATATTTTGCAGGCCTCAAGGAATTGCTGAAGAATCGCAATCTCATTTATTTGTCCACCAGTTCCGCATTTCGCTCGATGACGCAGAATGCGTTGCTGACTTTCCTGCCGGTATTTCTCGCTTATGAAATGGGCTACAACCCGTTCTGGGTTGGCCTTTGCATGTTCGCGATGCAGGCTGCCGGTTTTGCCGCCGCGCCGATTTCAGGCCATCTCTCCGACAAAATGGGGCGCCGACAAATCATCTTGATCAGCATGGGGATGACCGCTCTGGTGTTGGTATTCATGGCATTTGCCGGGCGCAGTACCGCGTTCGTTTTCTTCATCGCAGTACTCGGGTTTTTTTTGTATGCGATTCGACCGGTGCTACAGGCATGGCTGCTGGAGTCAACGCCGAAGAATATGGGTGGCACCAGCATCGGCATCCTGTTCGCGGTGCAGGCAGCGGGGTCGGCTGTCTCGCCCCTCATTGGGGGCTATCTTGCTGACCAATACGGCCTGATGGCGACGTTTTATTTTCTTGCCGGCACCATCGTTATCGCGAACCTGTTCATTTTCCTGATGCCGGATATGGGCAAGACAACTGCTGGTGTGAAGCTATCGAAACATGATCGTTAGGCGCATGCGGCGCGCGTGCGCTAAACACAGTCTCTGGCAATGCCGCGCGCATGGGTGAATTTTTTGCGCTGCTCTCTGCAGTCTTTTTCGCTACCGCCAATGTCACCATCACCCGGGGCAGCACGTCTAAAGATGCTGACAACGGCGCGTTCCTGTCGATACTGCTCACCGCTGTAGTAGCCGGCCTCGCAATGCTCGTTTCTGGCAGCGCACCTGCTGTGGATGGCCTGAGTATCCCGGGACTCGCGTGGTTCGCGCTGGGAGGTGTGCTGACGGCCTTCGTCGGGCGCGTATTTTTGTTCGCCTCGGTGCAGTCGCTTGGTGCCATGCGTGCGTCGACCGTGAAACGGCTGAACCCATTTTTTGCCGTGATACTCGGCGCGCTGGTGCTCGGCGAAAGTCTGGGTGGGTGGATGATCCCCGGCATGATCCTCATTTTTACCAGCTTTGTTTTTCTGGCGCGCGACTCATGGCGTCGTTCCAGCGCGGTTGTGGCAGCGCCCGGCGGCAATGCAGCAACCATGACGTCAAGGCTGTTCGATTTGGGTCTGGTCTACGGCCCCATCTCCGCGTTTGCGTACGCGCTGGGTTACCTTGCTCGCAAGCAGGGGCTTAACTACATCCCCGATCCGTTTCTGGGGACGACGGTGGGCGCGCTCGCCGGTATTGGTGCCTATGTACTCGCCTCACTGGCAATTCCTGCCTACCGCACTGCGATCACCAATACCTTTACGCGTATCAACCCGTGGTTCTACGTTACCGGTACGCTGGCTTCCTTCGGACAGCTCTGCTATTTTGTCGCGCTCAGTTACAGCACCGTGTCTCGCGTGGCGCTCATATCGTCGATGGAAGTATTCATCACCATCTTTTTGTCGCTGTGGATTTTCCGCACCAAGGAAAAGTTAACGGCCAACACTCTCGTCGCCGCCTGCCTCGGCGTCACCGGCACAGCAGTCATTCTGTTGCGATGACTGCTGGCGCTTCGGCTGCTGCTGTATACTTTTCTCACAGAGAAATACCGTTCCGCATGCAGGAAATTTGTGCGGCAAACATTTTCACGATACGTACGACGCGCAGAAACATTACGGAGTAAGCCATGCAGTCGATTGCACCGCGTTCACCGGTTGTAGCACTGGATGCAACAACGAATGAACTAGTCGATCCGCCGTATCTGGCTGAGACCTACAAGAGTACTATCTTGCGCTCTCCGCGCGAACCCTTGTTGCCGATGCCGAATGCGATCAGATCGTTGCGCGCGCCAGTGTACGGTTATGGCGAGGTGAAACAGCAGGATGCGGATCTTGCCCGGCAGCATGGGGGCGAGCCGCAAGGCGAACGGATCATCGTTGCCGGGTGCCTGTCGGATGAAAATGACAAGCCGATTCCCAACGCCCTGATCGAAATTTGGCAGGCGAATGCGGCCGGTCGCTATGCGCACAAAGGCGATCAGCACAGCGCGCCACTGGATCCAAACTTCACTGGCAACGGGCGGGCGCTGACCGATGCAAACGGCAATTATCGTTTCGTGACGATCAAGCCAGGCGCGTACCCTTGGCGCAACCATGCAAATGCATGGCGGCCCGCGCATATCCACTTCTCGCTATTCGGTCTGGGTTATCTGTCGAGACTGGTGACACAGATGTATTTTCCAGGCGATCCGCTGCTGTCACTGGATCCGATTTTCAATTCGGTTCCGAACGAAAAAGGTCGACAGTCAATGGTCTCCAAGTTTGATCTGGAACTCACCGAGCCGGAAAGAGCGCTGGGCTACCGCTTCGACATCGTTCTGCGCGGCGACGGTGCGACGCCGATGGAGAAGTAGTCATGCAACGCACCGCTTCCCAAACCGTCGGCCCGTTTTTTCTCGAAGCGCTCGTTCATGGCGGTGACGAGGTTATCGCCAAACCCGGTACGGTCGGAGAGGCACTCTTGCTCGAAGGCAAAGTGCTGGATGCTGAAGGTGCGCCAGTTAACGACGCCGTTCTTGAAATTTTGCAGACTGATGCGAATGGACAGTACGTTGCTGACAGCGCGGAAGCGAGGTCAGGTTCGTTGTTCACCGGATTCGGACGCGCAACCACCGACTCATCTGGAACATTCCGCTTCAGTACCGTTTATCCCGGAGCAACACACGCCGCTGGGATGAAGCATGCGCCGCATCTGGATCTGATGGTGTTTGCGCGGGGACTTCTCAGGCCTCTGGTGACGCGTGTTTACTTTGAAGCAGACGCCAATAATTCGCATGATCCGGTGCTCGCGCAAGTGCCGACACATCGTCGAGCGACGCTGGAGGCCAAGCGTGACGAGGCTCTCGGTCCGTCGGGTTGGCGCTTCGATGTACGGCTTCAGGGCAAAAATGAAACGGTTTTTTTTGACTTTTGATTTTTCTGGAAGGCACGCATTTGCCCGCCACTGAACCGTTCCTGACAACGCCCGAAATCGAGCGGATTTTTTCTGCTGGGCAGCACGTACAGCGCATGCTTGATTTCGAAGCGGCACTGGCCACGGCGCAATGCGAGACCGGTAACGTCTCCGCTACAGTCCGTGATGCCATCGTGTCGTGTTGCCGGGTGGATCGATTTGACGCCGCCGTTTTATTGAATGCATCGCGCGAAGCGGGCAACGCGGCGATACCGCTCGTGAACGCACTGTCCCAGGCGGTGAACGCACAAAATCCCACCGCCGGTGACTGGGTACATTGGGGTGCAACCAGTCAGGACGTGCTCGACACGGCGGTAGTTCTGCAATTACGCGAGGCAAGTGAATTGATCGTCGAGCAATTAAAGTCGGCCGAATCGCGTATCGCACAACTCGTACGCCAGCACCTGCGCACGCCAATGGTTGCACGTACCCTGTTGCAGCAGGCCGCCGCCATTACACTGGGCTACAAGCTGGCGATCTGGGGGCACGCCGTTGAACGTGCACGGCTCGGCCTCACGCGTCTGCATGACGATGCCTTTGCGCTGCAACTCGGCGGCGCAGTTGGCACCCTGAGCGTCATGGGTGCCAGCGCAGTGGCGATCCGCCAAGCGGCGGCATCACATCTTGGCCTGAAGACACCTGCCATGACTTGGCATGCTGTTCGTGATCGCATGTCAATGATCGGTACCGCAATGGCGACGGTCGTCATCGCCTGCGCCAAAATGAGTCAGGATCTGATGCTGATGATGCAGTCCGAAGTTGGTGAAGCTGTCGAAAACGCCACCGGTGCAGGCGGTTCGTCAGCGATGCCAAATAAACGCAATCCAGTGCGCGCACTGGTGTCGGTCGCAGCGGCGGCCAATGTAGGCGGCCTGCTGGCCGCTCTTTACAACAGTGCAGTACACGAACACGAACGCGCCGCCGGTGCGTGGCATGGCGAATGGTTTGCTTTGCCGCAATTGGCCGCGCTTGCGCATGCCAGCGCCTGCGCAACTGCCGACATCGCAGGCAGCGTCGCATTTTCGCCAGAGCGCATGCGACAGAATCTGGAGTGCGGTGGCGGGCTCATCGCAGCTGAAGCGCTCACGGCGGCGCTGGCAAAGGTTTCTGGAAAGGCGGCGGCGCGGCAGGCGGTGAAGCGTATTTGCGATGAGGTGCGTGCTGGCGGTGGCACCCTGGCTGAGCGGGTTGCGGCCGCGCCTGAGTTGTCCCGGCAATCGGGGGCGGAGGGGTTGGCTGCGGTCTTCAGTCATGCCGAAGCCATCGACGCGGCCGCGGCTGTGGCACAGGCATGGCTAGACCAGCGTCCGGCATGAAATACGTGAACAGGGGATGAACTGATTATGGCCATGCTCAGCACGCCGCGCGGCGTATTCAACGTCATTCTCGAAGGTCGACGTGATGCGTCGATGGTGATGTTTTCCAGTTCGCTGGGTACCACGCTCGGTATGTGGGCAGGACAGGTGCAGGCGCTCAGCGATCACTTCGCCACCCTGCGCTATGACGCGCGTGGTCACGGCGGTTCGGTGGTGACGCCCGAACCATACACGATTGCACAATTGGCCGATGACGCCATTGCCATCATGGATGCGCTTGAAATACCGCAGGTTGATTTTTGCGGACTGTCGATGGGCGGCATGGTCGGCTTGTGGCTGGGTATACATGCGCCATCGCGCATCCGCCGACTCGTCGTTGCCAACAGCGCGCCGCAGATCGCGCCAGCGCAGCTGTGGAACGACCGCATCGCGGCGGTTCGCGAGAACGGCATGGCGGCCATTGCCGAAGGCGTTTCGCAGCGCTGGTTCACTGCCGATTTCATCCGCCGCGAGCCGGACACCGTCGATTCCATTAAGCGCATGATTGTCGACATACCGCTTGAAGGCTATGTGTCCTGCTGCGCCGCAGTTCGTGACTTTGACGTTAGAGACGACATGGGCAAAATCACGCTGCCGGTCATGGTCATTGCGGGCGAGGCCGATCCGGCCACGCCGCCGCAGTTGACGCAGCAGATTTCGCGGGCGATTGCAGGAAGCCGTTTTGAATCGCTGCCCGCAGCGCATCTGTCCAACATCGAGTGTCCGGTCGTCTTCAATCATTTGCTCATCGATTTTCTCAAATCATAAAGTCCCATTCATGGATGATAAAGAACGCTTCAAGCAGGGTATGGCGGTACGGCGCGCGGTACTCGGCGACGAGTGGGTGGATCGCGCCCAGGGGAAATGCAATTCGTTCACCGCCGAATTTCAGGATTTCATCACTCGTTATGCCTGGGGCGAAATGTGGTCGCGACCGGGTCTCGATCGCCGCAGCCGTTCGCTGATGACGATGGCAATGATGATCGCGCTGGGCCGCTGGGACGAATTTAGGCTGCATATACGCGCCGCGCTGAACAATGGCCTTACTGTGGCCGAAATCAAGGAGGTGATCCTGCACTCAGCGATTTACGCCGGTGTGCCCGCTGCCAATAGTGCATTTGTCGAGGCTTTGGAAGCGCTGAAGGCGTGCGGCATTGATGTTGACGCGGCTGACCTTGGGACTGCGCGTCCCGAGGTCTTGTGAGATCAGGCTAGCGGCTTGCCAGCAGGGTCGATGAACACTTTGCCGTCAAGCACGGTTGTATCAAAAGTGCGCAACGAGATCATGCATGGTGGGGTAACAACTTCACCCGTGCGAATATTGAATGCGCCATTGTGAAAATCACATTCGATGATGTCGCCATCCACACAGCCTTCGGATAGTGAGCCCGGTCCATGCGTGCAGTTGTCGTCAGTCACATAAAAATGGTTGCCAAGGTTGAATACGGCGACGGTCAGGCCGGCGGCTTCAATTTTGATGACACCACCTTCGGGAACGTCGGTCGTGGGGCAAAGTTCTAATAACGCAGAAGAATCGTTCATGGTTCGGGAATGGAGTACGAAATTAGCGCGAAAGTATGCTGGATTTGCCAAATTTAAGCAGCAAATATTGCAGTTCAAATTGACACTGCAAGCAAATAAATGATAACGTAAACCAGCCTAAAAGGAACGATGTTCCGTATATAAGAACAAGTGTCTGCGTCGACTTTGAGCCCGGTTTTTGACAGATGGCTTGCGACGATGACGAAAGATTTGCCGCGAGGCCAAACACTTGATGGGGAGATAGCTTACCAATGTTGAAACCTGAACAAAATGCGCTCATAACGCAGACCGGCCCCGGCACACCAATGGGCGATTTGTTCCGCCGTTACTGGCTGCCCGCGCTGCTCTCACAGGAATTGCCCGCGCCGGATTGCGCGCCGGTACGCCTGAAGCTGTTGTCAGAGCGCATGGTTGCATTCCGCGATACGCAGGGACGTCTCGGGCTGGTCGACGAATTCTGCGCCCATCGCGGCGTTTCGCTGTGGTTTGGCCGCAATGAAGAGAACGGCATCCGCTGTCCTTATCACGGCTGGAAATATGATGTGAACGGCCAGTGCTTGGAAGTACCGTCGGAGCCGACCGAAAGCGGCTACTGCAACAAGATCAAATTGAAGTCCTACCCGATGGTCGAACGCGGTGGTGTTATCTGGGTATATATGGGCCCGCTGGAGCATCAGCCACCGTTCCCGGAATTCGAATTTGCGACCGTGCCGCCGGCGCAGAGCTACACCTCTAAACGTTTTCAGGAGTGTAATTATTTGCAGGCGATGGAAGGCGGTATTGATTCCAGCCATGTGTCGTTCCTGCATGGCGGTAGTCTCAACACCGACCCGTTGTTCAAGGGGGCCAAGGGTAATCAATACAACCTCAATGATCGCAAACCAATTTTCGAAGTTGTCGAAAGCGAAGGCGGCTTGTACATCGGCGCACGGCGCAATGCTGAAGAAGGCCAATATTATTGGCGGATCACGCCTTGGGTGATGCCCTGCTTCACGATGGTGCCGCCGCGCGGCGATCACCCGATGCACGGGCATTTTTGGGTGCCTATCGACGACGAGAATAACTGGGCGTGGAGTTTCGACTATCACCCTGTGCGCGCGTTGAGCCATGCAGAGCGCAGCGCAATGGAAGCCGGCAAGGGTATTCATGTCGCCGTTGACAAGGACTATCGCCCGCTGCAAAACAAGGACAATGATTACCTGATGGATCGCGCCGCGCAAAAATCCGGGATCACCTTCAGCGGGATTGAAGGCATCGGCATGCAGGACGCCTCACTGCAGGAAAGCATGGGCCCGATTTGCGACCGCACCAAGGAAAATCTGGTGTCTACCGACAATGGCATCATCATGGCACGCCATCGCCTGATGAAAGCCGCCAAGGCATTGCGCGAGAAGGGCACGCCACCACCGGCCATTAACCCTGCCGCACAGCGAGTGCGTTCTGCATCGGTGGTATTGCCTGCGGGTGTGGCTTTCAAGGACGCGGCAAAGGATGCGCTGCTGGCACGCGAAGGTGTTGCACAATCGTCGGTCTGAGCGCGGCACATGGCTGGTTGAAATGCGGACAGTAGGGCTGATGCGTGCCCGCCAATAATCAAAATAATCAATTTAAGGGACGCCATAGTGGAAAAAGTAAAAGCAGCGGTGAAGACAGGGCCGAGCCAGATAGAAATTCGCGAGTTCCCGATGCCCGAAATTGCCGACGACAGCGCGCTGATGAAAATGGAAGTCGCCGGCATCTGCGGCACCGACGTCAAGATGTACAAGGAGCCGCTGCGCGATGGTCCGGTGATCATGGGTCACGAGAATATCGGTTACATCGCCAAGGCTGGCCGCGAATTTACACGCCGCAAGGGTTTCAAGGAGGGCGATCTGGTGTTTGTCGAGCACTACGTTCCCTGCTTCAAATGCGAGTGGTGCCACAAGGGTGAGTACCGTCTTTGTGAAAATACCGACTGGCGTTCCAATCCCGACGGTCGCCGCTATGGCTATACGACTTCCAATAACCCGCCCCATTTGTGGGGCGGTTTCGCCGAATACGTATACCTGCCGTGGAATGCGGTGGTGCATAAGGTTCCCGATGGCGTTACGCCGGAACTCGCTGGGCTGGTGACGCCGATGGCCAACGGTATCGAGTGGTCGTTGTTCGATGGCGGGGTTGGGTATGACTCGGTGGTGTTGATTCAGGGGCCAGGACAGCAGGGACTCTCACAGACGGTGATCTGCAAGCAGGCGGGTGCCGCTCTCATTATCGTCACCGGTACCAGCAAAGACGCGGCGCGTATGGGGGTGGCCAAATCCCTAGGTGCCGATCACATTATCGATGTGAACAAGGAAGACCCCTTGGCGCGCATCATGGAGATCACCGGTGGTCGCGGTGTTGATGTGGTGCTCGATTGCACGGCAGGCGCAGGTACATTCCCGATCATGCTCGGCATGGAAGCGCTCAAGCGCAAGGGCGGCACCATGGTCGTACAGGGTGAGATGGGCGACTTTCCCAATTTCCCGATCGGTAAAATGACCGTGAAATTTGTCACCCTCAAGAGCGCGCGCGGTCACAGCTATCGGGCTTGCGAATTTGCCCTGCAACAACTCGCGTCCAGGCGATTCGCGCTGGAAAAGGTCACGACGCACAGGTTTGCGTTGAAAGATGTGGATCTGGCGATCCGATCAGTGGGCAATGCGGGCGTGCCGGACGTGATTCATGCTTCGTTGATGCCCTGGCTTTAGTTGGCATCATTCGCGCATCACCCTTGATAAAGCACCCTGACACCCAATGAGCCAGCGCATCCCCGTCACGGTACTCACCGGCTATCTTGGTGCAGGCAAGACCACATTGCTGAACCGTATTCTGTCCGAAGATCACGGCCACCGTTATGCGGTGATCGTCAATGAATTTGGCGAAATCGGCATCGACAACGATCTCATCCTGAATACCGATGAAGAACTGTTCGAGATGAACAACGGCTGCATCTGCTGTACGGTGCGCGGTGACCTGATCCGCACCCTGCACAGTTTGTTATCGAAGCAATCTGACAGTGCGCAAGCATTCGACGCAATCATCGTCGAGACCACCGGCCTTGCCGATCCCGGCCCGGTGGCGCAGACTTTTTTTGTCGATCATCTTTTGCAGGAGCGTACGTCGCTCGATTCGGTCACCACGGTGGTCGATGCCAAACATGTTCTGCTGCGCCTTGCTGACAGTCGCGAAGCTGTCGAGCAGATCGCCTTTGCTGATCAGATTGTGCTTAACAAGTGCGAGCTGGTTTCTGTTAATGAATTACAAAGCGTCGAAGTGCGCCTGAGAAAACTCAATCCGCTGGCACCAATCCACCGCGCGGAGCGCGCAAACGTTGCGTTGGATAAAGTGTTGGGGCGGGGCGGATTCGATTTGGAGCGACTCGTTTTGCTGGAGCCGGATTTTCTTGGCGCGGCACAGCATCGCGAAGTCGGTCATGTCCACGATGGGCATTGTGGTCACGGCCATGTTGAGTACGATCATGTGCACGACAACGACATCCTCAGCTTTTCCCTCGTATCGCACGCACCGATGGATCGTGACCGCGTCAGCGCATGGCTCACGCATCTGGTGGCCACTCAGGGCCAGAACATCCTGCGCGCCAAGGGTATCATCGACGTCAAGGACGAGTCGCGGCGGCTGGTGTTTCAGTCAGTACACATGCTACTCGAAGGCGATTTGCAAAAAGCCTGGAAACCCGATGAGGCACGCTACAGCCGTATGGTGTTTATCGGCCGCTATCTGCACCAGGCTGCCTTGCAAGCGGAATTCGACGCGTGCATCGCCAATGCTCCAAATTCATTATTAGCAGCTTCAACGCCAAACCAACCGGCATGCATTTCATGATCATCGATACCCACTGTCACTACACGACTGAGCCGAAAGCGCTGCATGTATTCCGCGACAAGCAGCTTGCGGGCTTGGCCGATCCGGCGCGCAAACCCGCTTCGCTGGATCTCTGCATCAGCGACGAGGAATTGATCAGCAGTGTCGCGCCGCAACTCAAACTGCAGAAGGAGCGCGGCAGCGATCTCACCATCTTTTCACCGCGCGCGGCTGGCATGGCGCACCACATCGGCACCGAAGAAGTTAGTCGGCATTGGACAACGATCAGTAACGACCTGATTCATCGCCTGTGTACGCTGCTGCCGAATAATTTCGTCGGCGTGGGCCAGTTGCCGCAGTCGCCGGGTGTTTCACCAAAGAATTGCATCCCGGAGCTGGAACGCATTGTCAATGAGCTGGGTTTTGTGGGGGTTAATCTCAATCCCGATCCGTCCGGGGGCTATTGGACTGGCCCACCACTAACGGATAAACACTGGTACCCGATCTACGAAAAATTGTGCGAGCTGAATGTGCCGGCCATGATTCACGTCACGTCCTGCTGCAATCCGAATTTTCACCACACCGGCGCGCATTACATCAATGCCGATACCGCCGCCTTCATGCAACTAATCCAGGGCAATTTGTTCAAGGATTTTCCGGCGTTGAAGTTTGTCATTCCGCATGGCGGCGGCGCGGTGCCGTTTCACTGGGGCCGCTATCGCGGGTTGTGTCTGAGCATCAAGAAAATTCCGCTGGCCGAGCATGTGATGCAGAATGTTTATTTTGATACCTGCGTCTATCATCTGCCGGGCATAGAACTACTGACAAAAGTAATCCCGATCGACAATATTTTGTTTGCCTCCGAAATGCTGGGTGCGGTGCCGGGTATCGATCCAGAGACCGGGTTTCCATTTGATGATACCAAGCGCTACATCGATCAGGTGACTGCGCTGTCGGAGGCTGAGCGCTACAAAATTTTTGAAGGCAATGCACGCAAGGTTTATCCGCGCCTTGACGCCTTGCTGACAAAGCGCGGCCACGCGGCCAAGAAATTTTCCTGAGCAACACTTTTTCGAGAACCCTCATGAGCAGCCCAGTTGGTTTGTCTGATATCCGCCGCAACTTCGAACGCGTCACGCCGGACGTTGTGCGCAAAGCATCGAAGTTCGCCGCCTCGATTCTTGCTGACGTCGCGGGCCGCCGTGGCACGGTTGACGGGCGCATTCGCCCGCTGTCGACAACCACGCGCCTGTGTGGCCCGGCCTTCACCATCGAGATTCGTCCCGGTGACAATCTGATGATTCACGCTGCGATGGCGATGGCCAGGCCCGGGGATATTCTGGTGGTCGATGGCAAGGCCGACCGCAACTGTGCTGTGATGGGTTCGATCATGCTCAACGCCTGCAAGAAGCTGGGTCTGGGTGGTGTGGTACTCGTTGCCGCGCATCGCGACACCGAGGAGCTTCTTGCGCTGGATTTCCCCGTTTATTCCGTCGGCTCCAATCCCAATGGTCCGACAAAGTATGTACCGGGCCGCATCAATTGGCCGATCTCCTGCGGTGGCGTGGCAGTGAGCCCGGGCGATCTGGTGGTGGGCGATGCGGATGGCGTAGTGGTGATTGAGCGCGAAAAGGCTGAATCCATGCTCAGTCTGGCCTCACAGAAAGTGGCGGATGAACAACAACGCATCGCCGATATTCTTTCCGGTAAAGGGATACGGCCCAAGTGGCTGGAAGGCGCGATGCGCGCGGCCGGTGTATTGAAGGATGGAGAATTGTTGTAGCCCGTATGAAGCGTAGCGCAATGCGGGTGTCGTGGCGATGCACGGTCAAACCCCGGAATACGCTGCGCTCCTTCCGGGCTACTCGGATGTGGCAATCGGACGAATGAGGAACACCATGGACTCAAAACAATCAGCCGTCACCATCCCCGCGCTGCAGCAGATGAAGCGTGACGGGAAAAAAATCTTCGGCGTGGTCGCATGGGATTTTCAGATTGCGCAGATTGCTGATCGTGCCGGTGTTGACATCGTTTCGGTGGGCGATTCGGTTGGTGTCAATTTGTGGGGCCATGCCAATCCGCTGGAAGTGACGATGGAAGAAATGATCATCGTCTGCAAAGCGGTGCGTCGCGGTGTGAAGCGGGCGCTGGTCAGCTGCGATTTTCCGTTCGGCCCCTTGCAGGAGGGCGCGGATTCTGCGGTGCGTGCTGCCATTCGCCTGGTGAAGGAAGCGGGCGCTGACATCATCAAGCTCGATGGTGCCGCCAATTTCCCCGAGGCCGTCACCGCGATTACGCGCGCAGGTATTCCGGTGTGGGCGCAGTTCGGCCTGACACCCCAGACCGCGCTGGAATTCGGCATTCCCTACAGCGCCCAGTCGGCACCCGGTGCGCAGGTGCCGGAAGGCATGGCGACAAAATTTGTTGAGCAGGCCAGGCGCATGGAAAAAGCTGGTGCGGTGCTGCTCGATTTCACCAACTCCGGCCCGATGGCTGGTCCTGCCGTGGTCAGCGCCGTGCGTGTTCCCGTCATCGGTGGTTTCGGCGGCGGCCCGTGGCTCGATGGTCGTGTGCGCATGGCCCATGCCGCGATCGGTTATGCCGCCAGCGCCATTGAAAAGCCGGGCACCTATGCGAACGTTGCCAAGACCACGCTCGATGCGCTCACGGCGCTGGGCGAAGATGTTCGCGCCGCGCGCCAAATCAAATATTGATCACGGAAAGGGATTGCGCCATGCCTTTCATCACCATTGACGGTATCAACACCCGCTACGAAGTGATCGGCGATGGCCCGCCATTGCTGATGTTTTCGCCCGGCGGCTTTGATGCCACGCTGGAAAAATGGTCATCGCTGGGCGTGTATGCGAAGACCAAACCGCTGGATCACCTTG
>JANMPY010000007.1:0-2392 GCA_031370095.1 Betaproteobacteria bacterium | reverse complement strand
TTTTTGCGCGGCGTTGTAGTTTCCGCTCGCTAGTAGTTGATACGCATTCGCGAGTTCAGGATTGAGCTTTGGGGGCGCAACGGATCGAGCAAGCTTCAATCCGGTCGGGGCTTCTTTGGCCACAGCGGCCTCTTTGAGATTCTTTGCGAGCGCTTCCCGGGGGGTGAGCGTCTTTTCGCTGCCTGATCTTGGCAACACCGGTATTTTCTGCAAGGGCGTGTCAGCGACCGCCGTCAATTGCGGCGGCAATAAGGGTGGCGGCACCTGTTCGTCGGCCTTGGCGGCTTTCGCCTCAGGCGTGGACGCCGGTTTGTTGCCGATTTGCCCAATGTTGGGAGCAGCGGAAGGCAGTGGCGCAGGAGACAAATTTGACCGCGCCACTATTGGCTGTGAGACACGGTTGATCTCGTTCCAGACATACCAGCCGCCCGCACCCACGACGGCGAGAATAGCCGCGACCAGGGGCAGGATCCATTTACGTTTGTCAGGACCATCCGCCATTGGCACGCTGGACTGCTTTGCCGCAAACACATTGCGTGCGACATCGCGTTGCGTGGCGTCTTTCAGCTTCGTTGTCGGCAAGGTACTTTGGGCTTTCGCGGCCACGGCGAGTGGCGTTTCGGCCGAAGGCAAATCAACGACTGGACTTGGCAGCTCTTCGAGCGCGAGATCATTGCGAAGCGCAGTGGTAAGTGCCAACTCGTTCGCTTCCTCGATGGATTCTTCGGTAGTGACGGCGGGGTCTATTACGGGAGCTGCGCGTGGCTGTAATGCAGGAGTTGGCTGCGGGCGCGCTGTGTTGCCAGCGGTGACGTAGCTGTCCGCCTGCACCGCATTGCCGTCGGCCTCTTTCGCGCGCCTCGCTTCTTCAGCGCGTCGCAGCGCATCCAGAAGCAGACTCATGGCACCTTCCTTGGCTCGCTTTCTGGTACGACCGAATTGGGCTGAATGGACGACGCAGGATTATTCGGGTCGAGCGAAGGGCTGGCGTCTTTGAAGAATTGTGCATCGGGCAAATATTTTTTGTATTCCGCCAAGTCTGAATCAACACTTGCTTCGCGGATGACCAGCGCCCGAATGAAAACCACCAATTCACTTTTCTTGCCGGTGTCATTGCGATAGCTGACCAAATCACCGACAACGGGTACGCGCGCGAGGATGGGCAAACCGTCGCGATTCGCCTGAAAACTGTCCTGCATCAAGCCACCAAGGACTGCGGTTTGTCCGCTGGCCACGCGCATCATCGCTTCGAATTCGCGTGTTTGAATTTGTGGCACGCGGCTGATGACGCCGGCTCTGCCTAGGTCTGGATTTGGATCGTTTACAAACCCCGTGATGCGCGTAACGCTGGGTCGAACACTGAGGTTGATGATGTCGTTTTCGCTTATCTGCGGCGTGACATTCATGATGAAACCTTCAGGCACGACATTCGGTGTGGTGTTGTAAGAAACAATCGCCGCCTGTCCCGCAACCGTTCCGGGTGTCACTGTTGATTGCACGGTGAAATAGACCGTGTTTTCCACCACGCGCATCACCGCAGTCTGATTGTTCAGGGTCATGATTTTGGGACTGGAGAGCACCCGCGTGTTGCCAAAAGAATTAAGCAATTTGATGGTGCTGCTGATATCGCCGCCAGCGGCTGCGTTCGGATTGCGGTAGGAGAGCGAAAAGAACGGCGATTCCTGCAAATTTGCACCGGTGAAGCTTTGTTTGAAGGTATAGCCCAAGCCTTGCAAACCGAGTGCGGACCAATCGACCCCGGATTGATATTTGTCGTTCAGGACGACTTCAACCACGGTTGCTTCAATCAAGACCTGTCGACGCGAAGAACCGCTTATTTGTGAGATGAACTCGCCAACTTTTTCATGCTGCCGCGAGGTGGCGCGGATGGCCAGCGTACCTGTCTCCGGATTGACGATGACGGATGCCGCCTCGCGAAAGGTGAGTGTTTGCGATGCACCTTCTTCCGCGCCCGCCTGCTCCGCAACGCCTGCGCCTGTGGTGGTGGTTTGCGTTTGACCGGGCCGGCCAGTGGCGCGGCGTTGTGTTGCGGTTTGTGGACGGTTGTTGATGCTCACGCCTTGCGACCGCGTTTGCGTAAACGTCTCGGAGCTGCCTTCCGGGAGCAATTTGTCTGTTTCCCGCAGCATGTCTTTCACGTTGGTCGTGAGCGTCTCCCAGAATTTATTCTTGCTGGTATTTTCGAGTTTCACGATCGAGCTATTTTGGCCCGCGCCACCGCTCGCCGCACCGCCGGCACCGGTAGTTGGCCCCACGACTTGCGTCTGCACACCAATCGAGCTGGTCGATTCGCGCTGCATGTTGACGTAATCAACCTTGTAAATTTTCAGGTACGGCGAATCCGGCTTAACCACAATATTTGGACCATCCA
>JANMPY010000028.1:0-4419 GCA_031370095.1 Betaproteobacteria bacterium | reverse complement strand
GAAGACGTCAAGAATGCGGAAGTCGTCGCCTACATGAAAGCGCAGGGAGAATTTGCCCGCAAAACGCTGGACGCAATTCCCGGTCGTGCCGCGATGCAGGCCAGAATCAGCACGCTCGCCGAGGCGGGTGTAGCGATGTCCGGCGTACAAATTTCCGGCAGCGGGTCTACTACGCGAATTTTTTATTACAAAATTTCGCCCGGCGAAAGTATGCGCAAGCTTTACGTGCGCGACGGTTTCGCCGGTGCCGAGCGGCTGCTGTTCGATGCGCAGACATTAAATATTGCCGGGCAACGTTTCGCGCTCGATTATTTTAATGCCTCGCCCGATGGCAAACACGTGTTGGTCGGCATTGCCGCAGGCGGCTCCGAAGACACGTCGCTGCGCATCATCGAGGTCGCTACTGCGAAGGACGTTGGTGTGGTGATTGATCGGATTGGTTTCGCCGACGAAAGCACGTGGGCTGACGACAGTCGCGCGTTTTTCTACAATCGCCTGCCGCCAGTGCCAGCGGACGGCGCAAAAAATCGTTATTTGTTCAGCCGCGTTTATCGGCACGCGCTGGGCCGCGAGGTGGAAAAAAACGAAGCCATTTTTGGTCGTGGTGTGGTCGCTGAAACGAAGATCGAGTTTGCCGACATCGATATTCCCGGCGTGGCGATGTCGCCTGACGGAAAGTTTTTGGTCGCGACCATTCGCCATGGCGATTTGAACGAGATCAGCCTTTATGTGGCGCCAGTATCGAGCTACGCGCAGCCGCTGAACTGGCGCAAAGTGGTGGATCCGAAAGACTTGGTCATCAGTGTCACCGTCCATGACAGCGCCTTGTATTTATTGACAGCCAAGAACGCGCCGCGCAACAAGGTCGTGCGCACGTCTCTGGCGCAGCCAAATTTTGCGACCGCGACCACCATCGTGCCGGCTGGCGACACGGTCATCAAGCAGCTTGCCGTGGCGCAGGATGCGCTGTACATCCGCGAGCTGTCAGGCGGCGTGGATCGTCTGCAACGATTGAATTTCAGCAACTCCGTTTTTAGTGGCGGCAAGCTTGAATTTGTGCGTCTGCCGTTTGATCTGGCGATTCGCGAAATCGTCACGCATCCGAAACGGCCGGGTGCGATTTTACGACTGGAGGGCTGGACCGAAGCGCCGCGCTACGTGAATATTGAAGAGCGCTCGGCCAACATCATTCCGCTCGCGCTGCATCCAAAAGCGATGGTGGATTTTGCCGCAATCGACGAAGTGCGTTTCATGGTGACTGCCAAGGATGGTGTCAAAGTGCCATTGACGCTCATCTACAAAAAAGGCACCAGACTGACCGGCAACAATCCGACAATTTTGCGTGCCTACGGCGCGTACGGCATCACGCAAGATCCGAGCTTCAGTCCGAGCACGATGGCGTGGCTGGAGCGTGGCGGCATCCTCGGCACCTGTCACGTGCGCGGCGGCGGCGAGTTCGGCGATCCGTGGCATAAGGATGGACAAAAACTCACCAAACCCAACACTTGGCGCGATCTGATTGCCTGCTCGGAATATGTCATTGAGCGTAAATTCACGCGGAAGGAAAAGCTGGCCATTCAAGGCGGCAGCGCCGGTGGTATTACCGTCGGTCGCGCACTTACCGAGCGGCCTGATTTATTCGCAGCCGTCGTGCCGAGCGTTGGCTTGCTCGATGCACTGCGTGCAGAATTCACGCCGAATGGCCCGCCGAATATTCCCGAATTTGGCAGCGTGACCACGGCGGACGGATTCAAGGGTTTGTTGATGATGAGTTCGTTTCACAACGTGAAAGACGGCACCGCGTACCCGGCAGTGTTGCTGATGCACGGCGTGAACGATCCGCGCGTCGAGGTCTGGCAATCGAGCAAAATGGCGGCACGATTGCAGGCTGCAACTGCCAACGTCAAGAACGCCGAACCGGTGCTGCTGAGATTGGATTACGATGCAGGTCACGGTGTTGGCTCGACACGTTTGCAACGAACCAGTGAATTGGCCGATATCTATTCTTTCTTGCTATGGAAGTTTGGCGACACAGCGTTTCAGCCAAAATAAAAGCATCCCATGACCGAAAAAATCGTTCGCGAGTTTCATCACACCCTGCTGTGGCCGGTGCAGTTGCGACCGATGAAGCGCGATGCCAGTGCGGGCGTGGTGCATTACTGGGAAACGTTAAAGCGCAATCCTGGGCCGTGGACTTACGTCGATGATCCGTTGCTCATCAACGACGATACCTGCGTGATCGGCTATGAAGAGTTCGTTTATTTCCTGCCATATGTGCAGCGATTTTTATATGGCGTAGGCGACGAAGGCGCAGGCCGCCAATCTTCGCTGCATGTGTTTCACCGCCATGACATCAAGCAGACCGAAATCCGCCTGCGGCCGAATGAAGCGGCGATAACGCTGGACGTGTTGCGTACGAGGCTGTATTTTTTCTATGACATTGACGTTGCGCTATTGGTGCTCGAAGTCGCCGGCACCGACCTGCCCCTGCGTGACGTGGTTGACATCATGGATCGTTTCGGGCGCCCGTATGCGCCCGCGTGGGACGCGGCTATGCATGGCGCGCACAGCCCGGAGAAGGTGACGTTTCTGGGCGAGGGTGGCGCGGTGCTGGCCGAGTCCGATTACGGCGATCAGGCAAAATATCTGGCGCTTGTGCGCGATTCGCGGCAGACGCCAATCTCGCGGCACTGGGAATATTTATTGCAGCCGATGCTGCCCGCCTCCGCCGATGCCGTGCCGGGCGTGCGTGCCAACTTGCGCTACACGCAGCTTGAGAATAAGCGCATTCCCGTCATGTCGTATCTCACGTTCGACGATCCGCGGGTGCTTTCGCGCGGCGACATGGTGCGCATCGGCTTCTCGGCGAAGTGGGGCGAATCCGATACGCTTCCCTATGCAGAGCCCTTTCTCGCAAATTTTGAGCACCAAAATTGTTACGACCGATATTGGGAGCAGGATGCCAACCGGCAAGGCATGGACACGCGCTACCTGTTTTGCGGATTGTCGTTTTCAGCCATTACCCGCGCGGGACCTGCGAGTGAAATTTTGCTGCGGCAATTTCGCCATCAGTTTTACCAGATCGGCTTGATCGCGCATTTTCACAAGGCGGCATTGCTGTCGCTATCGAATCGTTTTTCGCGCGCGGTGGAGCGGCTCAATGTGCGCGACTTCGAGTCGGTGAAAAATTTCAAGCGCGATGTCAGGCAAACGCTGGAAGTTTTTTTGCGCTTCAACCATCGCTACTGGTTTCATGAAATTTCCAATCAGGTGCAGGCCAGCGATTTTTTCAAGCGCTGGAGCAGTGAGCTTGATTCCGATGCACTCTATGACGAGGTGCGCGAAGAGGCGCGTGACATCAACGAATATCTTGACGCTGATCGCATGAGAAAACAAACCGACAACGCCATGCGACTCACTGTCGTATCTTCTTGCGGGATGGTCGGAACTGTTGCGACCGGATTTCTCGGCATGAATTTATACAGCCATTCAGATTTATCCGTGACTTACAAGATTATTATTTTCCTGCTGGTATTTTTACCTGTAACGGCGCTCGCACTCTACACCGTGGTGATCTCCAAGCGGCTCGCCAACTTCATGGAATCGATGGCGTCCGAGGGCCTTACATGGCAGGAAAAATTCGCGCAGTTTCGCCAGATTTGGGGCGCGAACAAGCGTCAAATTGCGCGTGAGCGACGCGATGGGGCGGGCCTGTCGAGCGATATCAATAGCTGAGTCGTGTCATTTCGAACCCGGCTTCATCGGGTGAGAAATCTGCTGTTCACGATGCAAAGCAAAAGCAGATTTCTCGCTGCGCTCGAAATGACAGTTTTTTAGCAGCGATGACGGCGTGCCGCAAAATCGGTGCATCGGGGTATTTAGACTCTAGCACCGGCGCGGCGTTCAGGGCGAAAGCACGCCAGAAAGCGCTCCAGTGCTGGAGGTTAGTATTTGGGAACTTCTAAAAACCTCGAAATTGTCTTCCCGGCGTAGGCCGGGATCCAAGTTTGCCAGCAGTATCCGGTATTTATAAAACTTGGATACCGGCCTACGCCGGTACGACAGGGTTTTTAGAAGTTCCTATTTTTATTTCGACGGATAATCCGCCTGCAGCGACGGCTGCGCATCGTGAAACGCCGGTAACTTCATCGCGTGTTGATTGATGCCAACGATGATCGGAAACGCAGCTAGCGCGCATTTGAAGCGGTTTGCGTTGGCTACTTGTGGGATCAAACAGATGTCGGCAATCGTCGGCGTGTCGCCAACACAAAATGCACTTTGTATTTTGCGTTTCGACAGCGTTTGTTCAATCGCTGCAAAGCCCTCGTGTATCCAGCCGCAGTACCAGCGGTTTTTCGCGTCTTCATTCGCCTGAAAATCTTCACCAAGTTTGTCGAGGATGCGTTTGTTGTTCACCGG
>JANMPY010000662.1:0-2171 GCA_031370095.1 Betaproteobacteria bacterium | reverse complement strand
CCGTCAAGCGCCGTTTCAAGCGCCTGCGCAGCCAGATGTTGCCGCCCAAGCTCTACTAAATTTAGAATCATTTGGAATCTATTGAGGCAGGTGACATACGTCATCTGCCTTTTTTATTTGTGGCTGTGATTGGAGATGCGAAATGACGTTACGTGAAAAAATCAATGACGATATGAAAGCGGCAATGAAAACGCGCGAGACCGAAAAGCTTGGCGCTATTCGTCTGTTGACTGCGGCGCTGAAACAGAAAGAAGTCGATGAACGCATTGAACTCACCGACGACTTGGTGTTGGCAATCATCGAGAAAATGTTGAAGCAGCGCAAAGATTCCATCGCGCAATTCACCACCGGCAATCGGCTCGATTTGGCCGCCAAGGAAGAATTTGAAGTCGGCATACTGTCGGCGTACATGCCGCAACAATTGAGTGAAGCCGATGTCGCGGAAATTCTCAACGGTGTCATCAATGAAACCAGCGCCACGTCGGCAAAAGACATGGGCAAAGTGATGAACGCGCTGCGTCCCAAAGTGGCGGGTCGCGCTGATATGGGGAAATTATCGGCGATAGTGAAGGCGCGTCTTGGTTGAATCGTCACGCTGTGACCGCGTAAACGCAGATCCGCTGACTTAGCGACCGTTATTCACGCGTCTATAATTCGCAGATGATTCCGCCGGATTTCATTCAGCAACTGCTCGCGCGTGTCGATATCGTCGACATCATCGACAAGCACGTCAAGCTGAAAAAAGCGGGCCAAAATTATTCCGCCTGCTGCCCGTTTCACAACGAAAAATCGCCGTCGTTTTCGGTCTCGCCGACCAAGCAGTTTTATCACTGCTTTGGCTGTGGCGTGCACGGCACCGCGATTTCGTTTTTGATGGAATACAACGGCATGGGCTTTCGTGATGCCGTGAAGGAGCTTGCCGAGGGTGTCGGCATGACGCTGCCGGTGGAAGCCAATCGCGAGGAAGCAATCGAGCGCGCGCATGAGGCCGCGTCACTTGGCGAATTCATGACGGCTGCGATGAATTTTTATCGACGCGAATTAAAAAAAGCACCGAAGGCGATCGAGTATTTCAAGAATCGCGGGCTTACGGGTGAGATCGCGGCGAAATTCGGACTCGGCTACGCGCCGGATGACTGGCAGGGTTTGAAGGCGGCGGTCGATGATTACACCGCGTCGGCATTGGCGGAATGCGGTTTGGTGATCGACAACGATGAAGGCAAACGCTACGACCGATTTCGTGACCGGGTGATGTTTCCGATTCTAGATCAGCGCGGCAATGTGATCGGTTTTGGTGGCCGCGTGATCGGTGCGGGTGAGCCGAAATATTTGAATTCGCCCGAGACACCGTTGTTCGAAAAGGGTCGCGAACTGTATGGCTTGTTTCACGCACGACGCGCAATTCGTGACACGCAAACAGCCATCGTGGTCGAGGGCTATATGGACGTTGTCGCCTTGGCGCAGAGCAGCGTGGAAAATGTGGTCGCGACTCTCGGCACCGCGACCACGCCGGTGCATGTACAAAAATTATTGCGCATGGCGGACAACCTGGTCTTTTGCTTTGACGGCGACAAAGCGGGGCAGCGCGCTGCGTGGCGGGCGCTGGAGCAATCGTTGCCGGTGATCGTCGATGGCAAGGACGTGCGCTTCCTGTTTTTGCCGAGTGAGGACGACCCGGACAGCTTCGTTCGCCGTCTCGGGAAAGACGCATTTCTTGCCGAACTAAAAAACGCCAAGCATTTGTCGACCTATCTGTTTGATGCGCTGTCGGCGCAAGTCGATTTGGCCAATGAGGAAGGCCGCACGCGGTTGTTGATGTTGGCCAAACCGTTGCTCTCACAAATCACGGCGCCGGCATTGAGTTTAATGCTGCAGCGAAAGCTCGCCGACATTGTTGGGCTCGGTGTGGTCGAGATTCAGCGATTGATTCCCGTGGCGGCTGGCAACGCGGCAGCGGCCACGCCTTCCGGAAGCCAGCAAGCAGCCACCAATGATGGCGCGCAGCAAGATTGGAAAAAGAGTGGCAAGGCTGGCTTCGGCAAGTGGAAAAATCGCGGCCCGGAGCCCGGTGCGCCCGCGCCACGGCGCAAAACCGCCCCCGCCGGTCTTGCCGCCCAGTTGATCGCGCGAATGCTGTTAAAGCCCGCGCTGGCCGGGCGTTTCGATGTCGC
>JANMPY010000654.1:0-2043 GCA_031370095.1 Betaproteobacteria bacterium | reverse complement strand
TTGCCTAAGCCCTGACCCGCGCCAGTGACGAGGGCGACGCGATCTTTGAGTAGATCGATTCGAGGTTGATAGTCGGCGGGTAGCGTTGAAATGGCGAGATTCAGTGGTTAGTTTTAGCGGTTGAAAAATGCAAATATTTCTTGGTCTGATCTGCAGCAGCGATGCCGTTTCGAACAGCGCCTTCGAGAGTGGCGGGATAATCGCCTGCCACATAGTCCCCAGCAAGAAACACGCCGGGATAGCAAGTTGCCACCGTTGGACGATGCGCGTTTGGCGTACACGCGAAGGTGGCGAATTTTTCGGTGACGACTTTGCGCCAAACAGGCGGCGGCAGATTCGGGATGTGCTTCGCCAATTCGACCAACACGCGGTCGGCTAGATCGTCCTGAGAGAGCGGATCGTGCGGGCCGGAGGCTGAAATCACGGCTGCAATTAAGCCGCTTTTAGGCGCTCGCGAACTGTCTTGATCACTATCGGTATTTAACGCCTGCCGATCAAAAAACCACTGCGCGAGACCACGCGTTTGCCCCAGCATCGCTTCGGGCAATCGTACTGGCTGGTCAAACTTGAAATACACAGTAACGATGGGCTCATAGCTAATCGCAGGCGGCTCGACATTGATCATCAGACCCGCCAACTGGTGCGGCCCGACTGCAAAAATTACGCAGTCCGCGTGTAGCGTGTGCGCGCCGGAAATAACATCGTAGCCGCCACCGACAGTGGCGATGCGATCCACGCGCATGCCAATGCGCACCTCGCCACCGTGCATGCCTAGCCACGTCGCTGCGGGGTCGGGAAATAAGGCCGTGAGGTCGACGCAGGGCAGCAACAAATCGCTGGCCTCGGGTGTAGAGCCAAGCGAGTCACGCAGCACGTTGGCAAAAATCTGCGCTGAGGCGCTCGCAATCGGCGTGTTCAGCGCGGAAATTGTCAGTGGCTGCCACAGATGGTCAATCAGGTTTTGCGGCTGCCTGTGTGCGGCAAGCAAAGTGGCGACCGACATCGACGCGTCGACTTGGAATTTGGCGCGCTTTAATACCTGCATAAAGCGCACTGCGGCGACTTTATCGGCGACGGTCAGCCCTTTCGCGGTCAGCAATGCCCACGCCATTTGCAACGATTGCGGAATCAGTCTTGATCGCGATGTGCAAAGCAGAAAATCCGGCGGGATGGAGAGCCTTAGTGGAACCCGCCGCAGCACAGCGTCAGACACGCCGACCAGGCACATCAGCCGCAACAGCTCGGTGTATGCGCCTGCCAGAATATGCTGACCGTTGTCGAGCACTTCGCCGCGATATTCAATGCGCCGTGCTCTGCCACCAAGCGTTTTTCCCGCTTCAAAGACGACGCACTTGAACCCTGCGTCGGCAAGTGTCACGGCTGCCGCAAAGCCTGCATAGCCGCCGCCCACGATGGCAACGAGCGGTTGCCGACCTGACATTAACCGGCCACCCAGGTGCGCCATGCGATCCATAATTTGCGCATCGGAGTGAGCGAAATTCGTTGCGTTAAAACATTGAATCCATCGCGCTCGATTTCGTCCAGCAGGGTGCGGTAAATTGCCGCCATAATAAGCCCAGGCCGCTGTGGACGCCGATCTTCAGGCGAAAGTGCCTCGAAAGCCGCGCCGTATAAGGACTTTGCTCTTTGCGTTTGATATGACATCAGTTGCCGGAACGCAGGCGTTTGTCGCGCGGCCAGAATGTCAGCGGTGGTCACGCCAAACTTCACCAACTCATCCTGGGGCAAATAAATCCGGTCGCGCCGTGCGTCCTCGCCGACATCGCGAATGATGTTGGTCATCTGGAACGCGAGGCCCAGATGCTCGGCGTAGTCGAGCGTTTTTGGATTGGTGTAGCCAAAAATCCCTGCCGACAATTGACCCACCACACCGGCCACGCGATGGCAGTAAAGTTTGAGCGATTCAAAATCGTGGTAGCGATGGCGGGTGAGATCCATTTCCATGCCGTCAATGATTTCGTTTAAACGCGCCTGATCAACACCGAACAACTTGGTGGCCGGTGCCAGCGCCTTGGTGACCGG
>JANMPY010000640.1:0-5899 GCA_031370095.1 Betaproteobacteria bacterium | reverse complement strand
GTTTAACAGTGCAACCACCGCTGCGGCACAGGCTTTGCCGTGGCCATTGGCCATATGGCCCGACTTGGGCATGGCCGGGGCTATCTGCAACGCGTCCCCCAGCAAATGCACGCCGGGCGCGTTCCTGGCCTCATACGTGACCCAGTTGATCTCGCACCAGCGCTTGTTGGCGGTGATAAAGGCATTCGCGATTGATCCTGCTTTCATCGGCGGCAATACGTTGAGCACATCGGCTTTCACGTCGCCGAATTCGAGTTTGGCGGTGTTGGTGGCGACATCGACATCCATCAATTTGGAGCTGCCACGATATTCCACCATGCCCGGATACATGTCCGCCCATGCTTTTTTGAACAAGCCCGGCTTGGACGTGACATCCATGTTTGCGTCGAGGATCAGCACCTTCGATTTTGGTTTCGCCTGTTTGAAATAGCTGGCAACCTGGCACGCGCGCTCATACGGGCCGGGCGGACAACGATATGGCGCTTCGGGAATCGAGATGGCAAATACACCACCGTCTTTCATCGCTTCGAGTTGCTTGCGCAGCGCGATGGTCTGCGGGCCGGCTTTCCATGCGTGGAGGATTTTGTCCTGTGCTGTCGCGTTGTTTAACGCGGGCACCATATCAAACATAAAATCAACGCCGGGCGAAAGAATCACGCGATCAAACGGGATCACATCACCGCTCGCCATCCGCACCACTTTCTTTTCAACATCCACGCCGGCCGCTTCGCCGCGCAGCACTTTTACGCCATATTTTTTCTGCAGGGTATCGTAGCTGACGGTAATGTCCTTCATCGTCTGCGAGCCGCCCAGCACCAGATTGGAAATCGGGCAGGAAATAAATTCGGCGTTACGCTCAATTAGTGTGACCTCGATATTCGGACTCCACATCCGGATGTATTTGGCCGCGGTCGCACCGCCGTAGCCGCCGCCGACGATCACGACTTTCGGGCCGCTCGCGCCGCCCACGGATGCGCAGCCGGACATGGCCGAGACGCCGACCGCTGCGGTGGTCGCGCCGGACGCTTTCAAGAATGCTCTGCGATTGATGCTCATGGTGTTCTCCTCAAATGACAAGCGCGATTATTTCTTTTGCGCCGCAAAGAAATCGGCGATGGCCGCGATTTCCGCGTCTGAATATCCCTTGGCGATCTGGTGCATGACTGTCGCTTCGCGCTTGCCTTCCTTGAAGGCTTTCATTTGCGCGACGAAATAGTCCTTGTTGGCACCGGCCAGGCCAGGTACGGCACCGCCTGCACTGTTGCCATTGGTACCGTGGCAGGCGGCGCAGTTGGCGGCCAGCGCGCGTACGCCGAGCGGGGTGAGATTGGCTGCCGCGAAGGGGATCGGTGGTGGGGCTGTGATTGATACCGGTGCGGGTGCAGGCGCGGGTGCTGGTGTCTGGGCAAGCGGCGCGAGGCTGATCATCGCCAACGCGCCTGCCAATGTGTGGAACACTATTTTGTTCATCCGACTCTCCTCGATACCGTTGTACGATTAATTGCTGACGAGCGTTACGTGATTTGAAGGATAGCGCAATTGATGTGAAATTGCTTGGTGACCAGCGTTAAATTTCCCTCGATCCCCCTTTAGGAAAGGCGGAAGAAAATCATTGCGGGGCGACGAGTGAGTCGGCTTTTGCAAAACGAAAAAAAGCCACGCTTTTGAGCGTGGCTTTTATCGAACACGAATTACAACGCTAACAACGCGATCAAGACTCCTGCGTCGCCGGCTCTTTTTCTTCGCTAATATCCAACTTCACTTTACCATCAGCATCGACATCAATCGTCACTTTTCCGCCGTTGGCCAGACGGCCAAATAGCAGTTCATCGGCGAGTGCGCGACGAATCGTATCCTGAATCAAACGTGCCATGGGTCTCGCGCCCATCAGCGGGTCAAAACCATTCTTGGCGAGATATTTCTTCAGCGCTTCGGTATAAGTGACATCGACTTTTTTCTCGGTGAGCTGTGCTTCCAACTGCATGAGGAATTTATCGACCACTTGCAGGATGATTTTTTCGTCCAGTGGCGCGAACGAAATGGTCGCGTCCAGCCGATTACGAAACTCCGGCGTGAACATGCGTTTGATCTCGGCCAACTCATCGCCTGCGCGTTTGTCGTTGGTGAAACCGATGGACGATTTTGACAGCTCCGCAGCACCCGCGTTGGTCGTCATCACGATCACGACGTTTCGGAAATCGGCTTTGCGGCCGTTGTTGTCCGTTAGCGTGCCGTGATCCATCACCTGCAACAACACGTTGAAAATATCGGGATGCGCTTTCTCGATTTCATCGAGCAGCAACACCGAATATGGATGCTTGGAGATCGCTTCCGTCATCAGGCCGCCTTGATCAAACCCGACATAGCCGGGAGGCGCGCCGATCAAGCGCGACACGGCATGCCGCTCCATGTATTCGGACATGTCAAAGCGAATCAGCTCGACACCAAGAATAAAGGCAAGCTGTTTGGCGACTTCGGTCTTGCCCACGCCGGTGGGACCTGAGAACAGGAAGGAACCAATCGGTTTGGCCGAATTGCCGATGCCGGAGCGCGCCATCTTTATCGCTGAGGCCAGCGCATCAATCGCCTTGTCCTGACCGAATACGACCGACCTTAAATCACGATCCAGCGTTTTCAACGCACTACGATCATCGCTCGACACGTTACGCGCCGGGATACGCGCAATCTTGGCGACGATCTCTTCGATCTCGGGTTTGCCGATGGTTTTTTTCTGCTTCGATTTTGGCGCGATGCGTTGCGCGGCACCGGCTTCATCGATCACATCGATTGCCTTGTCGGGCAGGTGGCGATCATTAATATATTTGGCGGAAAGCTCAGCCGCTGTGGTGAGTGCGGTCGAGGTGTATTTCACACCGTGGTGTGACTCAAAGCGCGATTTCAGGCCCTTGAGAATCTCGATCGTTTCTGCAATCGAAGGTTCAGTCACATCGATTTTCTGGAAGCGGCGAGCGAGCGCGTGATCCTTCTCGAACACGCCGCGATATTCTGTGTAGGTGGTCGCGCCGATGCATTTCAACTGTCCCGACGATAAAGCCGGCTTCAATAGATTGGACGCGTCGAGCGTGCCGCCTGATGCAGACCCTGCACCGATCAGTGTGTGAATTTCGTCGATGAACAAAATGGCGTTCGGGTTATCCATCAATTGTTTCAGTACCGCTTTGAGACGTTGCTCGAAATCGCCGCGGTATTTGGTGCCAGCAAGCAGCGAACCCATGTCAAGCGAATACACCTGCGCTTTGGCGAGAATGTCCGGCACTTGACCGTCAACGACCCGCTTGGCCAAGCCTTCGGCAATCGCAGTTTTACCCACGCCAGCTTCACCGACCAGCAATGGATTATTTTTACGGCGACGGCAAAGGATCTGGATCACGCGCTCGACTTCGTTGTCGCGCCCAATCAGCGGATCAATTTTGCCGTCGATGGCCATTTGGTTCAGGTTCAGCGTAAAACTCTCCAGCGCGCCGCCCGCCTGCTCGCCTTCCGCACCCTCGGCTTCGGTTTCTTCTTTCTGTCCGCCGGTCGGCGTGACTTTGGAAATGCCGTGAGAAATGAAATTCACCACGTCCAGCCGCGACACGCCTTGCTGATGCAGAAAATAAACCGCGTGCGAATCTTTTTCGCCGTAAATCGCCACCAGCACGTTGGCACCGGTCACTTCTTTTTTGCCGGACGACTGCACGTGCAAAATTGAGCGCTGGATGACGCGCTGAAAACCGAGCGTGGGCTGGGTGTTGACTTCACCATCACCGGCGACGATCGGCGTGTGCTGCTCGATAAATTCCGCGAGTGCTTTTTTCAATTCGTCGATTTTTGCCGCGCACGCTTTCAGCACCTCTTGTGCCGATGGATTTTCCAGCAAGGCGAGCAACAAATGCTCGACCGTGATGAACTCGTGGCGCTTTTGTCGGGCTTCGACAAAGGCCATGTGGAGACTGACTTCGAGTTCTTGCGCAATCATGATTTACCTTTCAGGGGGCAACTACCGTGCAACCAACTAATTTTTAATTACCTTTTAACTACCTTAAGCTTACTACCAACCAGCAGGTACAACGCAAGCGGGATTCAAACGATATACGTACCGACACTTTTTCAAAGCTCTTCCATTCCGCAACGCAAGGGATGCTGATGTTGCCGCGCGTAGTCAACGACTTGTTCCATTTTCATCGTCGCCACGTCACGCGCGTAAACGCCACATACGCCGCGCCCCTCGGTATGCACTTTGAGCATGATATTGGTCGCATGTTCATAACTATGTGCAAATACATGCTGCAACGTTTCGATCACGAATTCCATCGGCGTGTAATCGTCGTTGTACATCACCACCTGCCACATTGATGGCGGTTTGGTCTTGGCCGGCGTCTCTTGCAGTAGCGTATCGCCGGGATCGTTGGGTTTGGTCTGCTTTGTTGCCATTGTGTTGGTTTGTAAACGTGCAACTAATAATAGGGGCAGCGACGCCGACATTCAAGTCCTTCATTAACGTGAGCCATCGACTACCGCAGATACGCGCCAGCGAGGTGCATTTCTGCCCACTTTTGACCGTTTTTGCGCGCTTACAACTGCCAGACACAAAAAATTTGCCAAAGTATTGACTTGAGGCAATATAGCCGGTAAAAGGCAGGCTGGAGTTTGGCTTCAGGTTTACTGCATTTGCTTTGGCGGTTGCGGACCTTGATAGCAAAACGATTCCGGGGCCCTCCAACCCGATATTTCGTAAAAGGAAGCAACTGCAATGGCAACTGGAACAGTTAAATGGTTTAACGATGCAAAAGGTTTTGGTTTTATCACTCCCGATGACGGCAGCGAAGATTTGTTCGCGCATTTCTCGGCGATTCAAATGAACGGCTTTAAAACCCTCAAAGAAGGCCAAAAAGTCAGTTTTGAAGTTACCCAGGGTCCAAAGGGTAAACAAGCTTCACATATCGGCAATCCGTAAGCTTTACGGCTGCTGTGAAAGCCCCTTGCAGCAAACGCTGCGAGGGGCTTTTTCTTTTTTGCTGCCCGCGTGAACATGCTGATCCTGTTTAACAAACCATACGGCGTAATCTGCCAATTCAGCCCCTCGGGTGACAAGCCGACGCTGAAAAGCTTTATTCCGATGCCGAACGTCTACCCAGCCGGCCGGCTCGACACTGATAGCGAAGGACTGTTGCTGCTCACAGACATCGGTCGCGAGCAAACGCTGATCAGTGACCCGCGACACAAAATGCCGAAGACTTATTGGGTCGAAGTCGAGGGTACGCCGACCGAGGGTGATCTGCAGCCATTGCGTCGGGGCGTAAACCTGGGCGATTTTGTGACCCGCCCAGCGACGGTAGGCTTGATGGCGTCACCGCCAAGCCTCTGGCCGCGCGATCCGCCGGTACGGTTTCGCAAGTTGATTCCGACTTCCTGGCTATCCATTACTATCCATGAAGGGAAAAACCGCCAGGTGCGCCGCATGACCGCCAAAATCGGCTTGCCTACCCTGCGCCTCGTGCGCGTTGGAGTCGGCGTATGGACACTCGGCGATCTGGCACCCGGTCAATGGCGTGAAGTCGCTTCCCCTCAGAAGCCACAACGCCGCGCCGCGCCGTAAAAGTTGGTTCACAAGCGCCTGTCAACCGGCTATAATTTGCCGCGTTAATCGTTGTGACAGGTAACGAACTTCATCAATCTGTCTGAACTGATTATCGACACTCACTCACTCTAAGGAAATACGCATGAAATCCATCTCCACCATCATCGCTTCATTGTTTGCTGCCATCGCTTTGAACGCTGCCGCTCAAGCGCCAGCTGCGCCAGCCGCTGCGCCTGCTGCTCCGGCCAAAGCCGTTGAAGTTGTCAAAGCTGCTCCTGCTGCCAAAGTCGAAGCGACCAAAGTAGCTGCCGCACCTTC
>JANMPY010000590.1:0-1570 GCA_031370095.1 Betaproteobacteria bacterium | reverse complement strand
GCGGCCATCGGTTTCCATCGTGTCCGAGCAGGCGCCTTGATGCAGCACGGCTTCAATGTCCCCGCCAAGCTCGCCTGATTCCACGACGTCGAGAAAATCTTTCTTGTCAACGTACTCGGCGATTTCGCAATCGACGAGATTTTTGAATTTATCGGCGCGTGTGAGATTATCCACGGCAACAATATCCGAGACACCGCGTGCATTCAGCGCTTTAACGATATTGCTGCCGATGAATCCGGCTGCGCCGGTTACGATGATGGTCATGTTCTTTCCAGCGAAATTAATTGAAACAAATTCAAGCCAGGGACGAAATCAATTCTTCACGCGATACCGTCGCGGTACCGAGTTTGCCGACGACAACACCCGCTGCACGGTTGGCGATACGCACCGCCTCAAGCATGTCAGCGCCCGCCGCCATCATCAGGCCCAACGTCGCAATCACCGTGTCGCCCGCACCCGATACGTCGTAGACCTCCTGCGCCTGCGTGGGCTCATGCATCGCGCCCGAGATTGAAAAAAGCGACATGCCTTCTTCGGAGCGCGTGACCAGCAACGCGTCAAGCTTCAATCGCTTGCGCAACACTTCGGCGCGCGTGGCGAGATCGGCCTCATCTTTCCAGCGTCCAACGACTTCACGAAATTCGCCACGGTTGGGCGTGAGCAAGGTCGCGCCCTCGTAGCGCGCGAAGTCATCGCCCTTCGGATCGACCAATATTCTTTTTCCATGCGCCTTCGCCGCCGCAATCATTTTCGATACATGCGTCAATCCACCCTTGCCGTAGTCGGACAAAATAATAATGTCCGCGCTATCGACGAGCGATTCAAAATCATCCAGTTTGTCTTCAAGCACTTCGCGCGATGGTGGTGTTTCAAAATCGATGCGCAACAACTGCTGTTGGCGGCCGATCACGCGAAGCTTTACCGTTGTTGGCAATTGCGCGTCTTTGTGAAACACGGTCGTGACGCGCTCTTTTTTAAGCAGCGTGGCAAGTGAGCGACCCGCTTCATCGTCGCCCACGACCGAGAGCAATGTCGCCTTGCCGCCGAGGGACGCAATATTTCTCGCCACGTTCGCGGCGCCACCGGGGCGCTCCTCGGTGCGTTGCACGTGAACGACCGGCACCGGTGCCTCGGGTGAGATGCGCGAAACGTCGCCGAACCAGTAACGATCCAGCATCACATCGCCGACCACGAGTACGTGCGCGTTTGAACAATCAGGAAGAATGAGTTTTGCCATCAGTGATTATGTGAATTGTCTGCGACCGATTGGGTAATATTCAAATCCCAATTCCTCCATCGCGTCCGGCTCGTACAAGTTACGCCCGTCAAAGACGACCGGCAATTTCAATGCGGCTTTCATCGCCGCAAAATCCGGCGCGCGAAATGTTTTCCACTCGGTCACGATGGCGAGCGCATCGACGCCATTCAATGCTTCCATCGCGCTGCTTGCCAATTTCACGTTTGGGTTATCGCCCAGCAGGTGCGCAGCCTCGGCGAACGCAACCGGATCGAAGGCCACAATCTTCGCGCCACGCTTCACCAAATCCTCGATCAACACCAGACTCGGTGC
>JANMPY010000559.1:0-3395 GCA_031370095.1 Betaproteobacteria bacterium | reverse complement strand
CCAGTCTATCAGAAATTAAACGTGGTCTGTCCCCTATTACTCCAAGGGTTGCGCCGGGAGGTGTAGCCAATCAACATTGCGGCTTTCTAGAATAAGTCGCAAACAGAATGCAGCACTACACCTTAGCGCACAGCACCTCGCGAAATCCGAACTGCGGCGTATAATTCAAACAAGCCTTCGCTTTTTCGATCACATACACGCGATCAATACTCGCCGGTAACGGCCAATGCCGACGCGAAAATTCTTCGACGAGCTCTGGCGCGCGTCGTTGCAGCACTTCTGCCGGTGAGAAGCGCAGCTGTTCGCAATCTTCTTCAAGAAGCGGCGTCTCGCCAGAAATATTAAACGCCTCGAATTGCGCCAGTTGCGCCGTTAAACTTAAACCAAAAGCCTGCGCGACATCGCGCGCATCCACCCCGCGATACAAGCGATACAACGCCATCAGCGGCAGAGGCTCGGGAAAGCTGCGCGAAAAACGCAATGCTGCCGTGATGAACGTTGGCGAAAATACATCGCGACAAAGCTGCTCTGCGGCGAGCTTGGTTTCATCATAAATATCCTCCGCCTCCGGCTGCAACTCTTCGGTCACCCACACGGCGGCATTTTTATTGCGCATCGCTTTGCCGTATACCGAGGTGGAACTCGCCAGCAGAAATCGTTTGACACCGGCGTCGCGGGCGGCATCGAGCAAACGGCGCGTCGCATCGACGTTGGTTGCGCGAAATTGTGCCGCCGAATGCGTTTCGCGATGCGGCGCATGCAACGCAGCAAAATGAATGACCGCCGCAACACTTTGCAAATGTGTTTGCCAGTCCTTGATGCGGGTGATGTCAGCAACGATGGAAGTCGTCGGCGAAGGTGCCATATCGACGCCGATGACTTCGTGCGTCTGAGCGAGCATCGTTGCCACGCGCGCCGCAACTTTAGGGCCAGATGATCCGGTGAGGAGGATTTTCATTGCATTTTCGGGAGTCACTTTTTCAGTTGGGTAAACCCCAGCATTAGCGCGGCGTTCGAGGCATTTGTTGGCTGGGAGCCGCGTGGAATGGCGGTTTGCAGAATTTAATGCGACGTCGATTACTTGGCATTACTAAGCACTTCAAAACTTGATTTCCACACTCGCACCAATATTCATTTGCGACGGATTGATGCTGGTGAATCTGGTGCTGCCCGCCACATCAAAATAAGTGGATGCGCTGACGGTATCTTGCCGCAACACATTTGCCAGCCGCACGCGCACTTGTAGTTTTGGCGTGTATTTGTAGAGCACATACATTTCCACATCGCGCTTCGGCGTGGCGTAGCGAATCTGGTTAACGGTGGTGCGCACGTCGCCGCCGCTTTTGAACGTGAAACTTCCACCGGCGACGACCATGCCGCCGCGCATCCGGTAGTCCATGCCGAACGTGCCACTCAATGGCGTTTGTTGATCGAGGCGATTGTTCGGGCCCGGCACTTCTTCGACGTTGGAAAAATTGCGCGCGACATTAAATCTGAAATCAATCGGCGGCGCTTGCTGGAGCACGACTTGCAGCGGAAATTTTGCGTCAAACTCGATACTGCGGGAGGTCGCGCGGCCATTGTTTATCGGCTTATTCACCCAGCGGCCATCGATGAAAAAAGTGCCACGGCTGTTGTAATCGCTAAGGCGTCTCACGCTGCCGCTGATGCTCATCGACGCGCCTTTTTCCCAGAAGTGTTCATAGGCAATATCGACGCCAGTCGCCAGCTCAGGCTTCAGGCTCGCGTTGCCAGTTTGGGTATCAGGTGCAGTAGAAGTGTTGACGGTGGATCTATAAACGCGCGGAACCAGGCTGTAGGTGTCGGGTGCTTTGTAGGTGCGGGTGAGCGCAAGGCGCAACTGGCGTCCGGATTTATCGGGAAATTTCCAAAGCGTTTGAAACAAGGGGCTGGCAACACTTGAGCGATTCTTGGTTAGCGCAAGGCCGGTGCCGCTGCTGCGCGTCTCAATTCCTTCCCAGCGCAAACCGAAATAGACCGACCAGTTTGCCATCACGTTCCACTCGTCCTGAGCAAAAAACGCCAGCTTTTGTACTTTCGCGGTGTAGTCTTCGGTGGTGTTGATTGTTGCTGCGGCAATGTTGGTTTCGAGCAATGTGGTGGATGGGGCGTTGCGGCTCAAGCCAACATCCCATCCGGCCAACAGCGCATGGCCCTCGACGATCGGTGTGGAATATTTTCCGGCGAAGGAAACGCGATTGTCTTTGGATGGATCCAAAGTCTTGCGCTCAAGCGTTTGCACGTTGTCAACGCTGAAAGATTGGCTGAAGGAATCGTTATCTCGTGTGCCAAAGTTGACATTCAATTTCAAGTCCAACTTGGCACCTTCTTTCCACTTCAATATCCAATTAGCATTGTTGCCAAAATTTATGCCCTGGCCGCTGTTGCGCCCTGCTGAAATTGGGTAAAGCGTGCTTTCACCCAGTACGTAGGTGGTTCTCGAATTGGATTTGTTGTTATAGCGATAGGCGTTTAGCGATGGATTCATCGTGAACGAGTCGCCGCCGCCCAGAGTCCATGCCAGCGTGGAATAGAAGCCGACGTACTGGTTGCCGCCATCGTTTACGCTGGTTGAAAACCGCTCCAGAATTTTCACGCCCGCCGCATCAACGCCGATGGTGTCGCCTCGATACGGAGAACCAAACGTCCCTGCACCGCCGTATCCGCCAATGGAATACGCGAGCTTTCCGGCGCTGTCGGCGACCGTGAAGTTCAGGTTTTTAGAGGTGTAGCCGGTGCCGCTGTACCAGCCAAGATTGAGGTCGCGCTTGGACACGCTGAATTTTTTCTTCATGATAATGTTGACGGTACCGGCCACCGCCTGCGTGCTGAATTCCGCCGTTGCGGCACGAATAATCTCAATCTTGTCGACTAAATCGGGCGACAAATTATCAATCGAGAAACCCGGCGGCGGCCGGTCGCCGTCAATCAATATCTGCGTGTAGCCATTACCCAGGCCGCGCAAACGAATACTGTTGTTTTGCACCGTTACGCCGGGCAAACGTTTCATCACATCCAGAATTTGCGTGTCGCCATATTTCTTGATTTCTTCGGAAGTCACCACGATTTTGGTGGCGGTATCGTCCTGACGCGCGTCGTAAGCCGATTGCGAAGCGTTGACCTCGATCTTGTCTACTACTTGTGTGGATTTTTTGGTGTCTTTGTCGCCTGCTTGCGCGTTCGGGGTGTCTTTAGGCGCGTCTGAAGGCGCGTCAGTGACGGGTTTCTCGGCCGGGGCAGCGGGAGATGGCGCAGGTGAAGCGGGCGGCTCTGCGGGCGCGGTCTGGGCATGCACAGCGACTGCAAAGAAAGTTGCGGCGGCCAAAGCAAGCGCTGTGCTCCTCAACGCGTACATGGCGCTACTCGACACCTTT
>JANMPY010000630.1:0-4801 GCA_031370095.1 Betaproteobacteria bacterium | reverse complement strand
CGCCGCTATTTTTACAAACCAATGCCGCGCGCCTGATCCATGCCGAGTCCGACGGGCTGCCCGGGCTGATCGTCGACCGCTACGGCGATGTGATCGTGATGCAATTGCTCACCGCAGGGATCGACGTGCAACGCGACATGCTCGCGGGTCTGTTGATGGAGCTGACGGAGGCGAGCACGATATACGAGCGCTCCGACGCCGACGTGCGTGAGCTTGAAGGCTTATCGCCGCGCACGGGTTTGATTGCCGGTAAACCGTTACCCCCGGAAATCGTCATCGATGAAAACGGCATGAACATCGCAGTCGATGTTAGCAATGGTCACAAGACTGGGTTTTATCTGGATCAACGCGACAATCGCGCGCTGACAAAATCGCTGGCGATGAATGCCGACGTGCTGAACTGCTTTTGCTACACCGGCAGCATGAGCGTTGCCGCGCTCATGGGCGGTGCCAAATCGGTGCTGTCCATCGATAGCTCGGCACCGTCGCTACAAATGGCGGTGGGCAATTTACAACTCAATGGCCTCGACAAAACGCGTGCCGAATGGCTCGATGCCGATGTGTTTTTAGCCCTGCGCAAATTGCGCGATCAGGCGAAAAGTTTTGATCTCATCATCCTTGACCCGCCAAAATTCGCGCCAACCGCGCACCACGCCGAGAAAGCCGCGCGTGCTTACAAAGACATCAATCTGCTCGGCTTGAAACTGCTTCGGCCCGGCGGCTATTTGATGACGTTCTCATGCTCAGGTGGCATCAGTACCGATCTGTTTCAAAAAATCGTCGCCGGTGCTGCGCTGGACGCGCAAGTTGACGCGCAAATCGTGCAGCGCCTGGGGCCGGGCGCGGATCATCCGGTGGCGCTGCATTTTCCGGAGGGGGATTATTTGAAGGGGCTGCTGGTGCGGCGCTGAAATGAAAGGTCGCGATAACTTTGTTGGTACAAAAACTCTGCCTGAATAAGTGTGCTTGTTCGGATGCGATCAAAACTGCAGCTTCGTTAACTCGGATGTAAACAGCACTTTGCCACCAAGACTCAACACTTCTGCGCGAGCGCGAGTGGCGGATTGAAAAGCGATGCGAGCGCGGGATGGTGTCACGGAAAATAAGTCTTGAGGTGGATCGGTTCGAAAGCTGCCGACCGCCGGACAAGCAGCCAGGCTCGTTATTTGGCAACCTCCGCGCGTTTCGATAAGTAATCCCTCAAGCACACTGCCATCCTGTTGCCAGTTTGCCGATTGCAGGCTAACCCATCGCGACTCGCCGTTGTTGCTATAGAGAAACCACGTTCCAAACGCCACGTCAGTTGTGCCACGCTTGTGATGCAGGGCAATGCCAGATCCATTAGTCGCGGCATCAAACCACATGCCGTTGGTATCAAATTTAGATGATACCGATGCGGGCAAGGTCTGTATCGTAATTTCGGCACCGGTGTTTTCGTCACGTATGGTGAGAAGTCCCACTTTTGTGGGCACAACGACCGATTCAACACGCACTAGAACACGAATGGGGGGACCCGAAGGGCAGATCGCACCGACCCTCGGAATTTTCCGTAACACCACCAAGTTATTGGTGCCAATTGCCGATGTGTCGAGTGCAAAGCCGAAAAATCCGCAAAGCGAAACCACTTGATTCAACAACACCGTGCGCGACTGCCCAACGACCCCGATAAGCGGATGCGCTGCCAGCACAGTATTTACACCATCTGCGGAACCTAGGGATGCTAGCTTTGCGATCTCCTCGACACTGGCAATTTCATTTGCCTGCACCGGTGACGGCAACATCCCAAGGATGAGCCCGACTAAAACCGTGAAGATACTCGCGAGCTTAGGCAACCAATTTTGAAGCGTTGGATTCCGCATCTGGGTTTCCTGGAATTAGCGTCGCAGGAGTGATGACACGCGCGAACTGCGTCACGATGATCGCACGCTCAAAACTGGAGCTTCGTCAGGTCTAACGTAAATAGCACAGTACCGCCAAGACTTAATACTTCAGCGCGGGCGCGAGTGGCCGATTGGAAAGTAATGCGGGCGATAGACGGCGTCACGGAAAATAAATCTTGCGGCGGATCAGTTCGAAAGTTGCCGACCGCCGGACAGGCGACCAGACTAGTAATTTGGCAACTGCCCCGCGTTTGGATAAGCAGCCCCTCAAGCACACTTCCATCCTGTTGCCAGTTTGCTGATTGAAAGGTGTACCAGCGTGACTCGCCATTGTTGTTATAGAGAAACCATGTACCAAACGCCACGTCACTCGTCCCGCGCCGATGATGCAGGGCAATGCCGGATCCGTTAGTCGCGGCATCAAACCACGCGCCGTTGGTATCAAATTTAGACGGCACCGATGCAGGCAAGGTCTGTATCGTAATTTCGGCACCGGTGTTTTCGTCGCGGATAGTGAGTGTCCCCGCTTTGGTGGGCATGATTTCAAATTCAAAACGCGCAAGAACGGGCGGGTTCCCAACCGAGGGGCAAAGGACAATTCTCGTGATTTTCCTCAACACGACTAAGTTATTGGTCTCAATCGCCAAGCTATCTAGTGAAAATTCGTATGGAGGGCAAATCGGCCTAGGTTGATTCAAGAACAGGATCCGTCGCTGTCCAACCTTGCCAACAACCGGGTGCGCCGCCAGTAAATAATCTAGCCCTCCTGTTGTGACGAGCGCGGTAGGCTTGGCCACCTCGCCTGCGACGCTAACGTTATTTGCGTGCAACCGTGACATCCCCACGACAAGCATGAGTCCCGCTGCAATCGTAAAGATCCTCGCAATTTTAAGTAAGCAATTCTGTAACTGCGGATAACGCATAGCGATTTCCTGAAATTAGAGTCGCTGGAGTGATGACACAAACGCGCTCCGTCCATACTGGTCAAAAGCCTCGATGCGTAAATTATTTTGGTCGATCACCGAGACGCTTACCGTGCCCACAATTCGCAATTCAACCGCAGGTCGCGGACAGTCATCGCCTGATACACAGGATCGATTCACGTTGTTCGCACGCCCTTCGTACGCGATGCCGACGAGCAAAGTACCACCCTGCACCCACTGCATGGCTTGCAGCGAATACCAGCGCGGACTGGGGAGTGGTTGCTGCGTCGATGGTGAGCCATAGAGAAACCAGGTAGCGAAAACGACATCGCTGCTCGCAGCATGATGAAACGAAATCCCTGACCCATTGGTCGCCGGATCGAACCACATGCCATCGAGGTTCACAGTCGAGCGTGCGCCCGAAACGGTTTCCATCTGTGCCTCGGCGACAGTACTGCCGTCGGGTTTTTTCATGATGATGCGCAGCGTGCCGATGCTGCGCGGCGTGTAATTCAGCACCACCGTTCGCTCCACGCAGCCGATTGATTCGGGCGTCATGCGCAGAACCAGCGTGCCAGTCAAAGCAACAGCGGATTCGTCCAGAGTGACTGGCCCTGTGCAGCCATTGGCCAACAAGCTGCGCGGCGTTCCCACGGGAGACACGCGCGGCGCAACGCCGATGGAAAACGCGAAGCGATCAGGTGGGAATGCCGTAAATGCAGGCGCGCTCGTACTAATCAGAAAGAGTGGGATCCCGAGAATGAAGAGCAATTTTCGGATGTACGTGCCTGAATTTTTCATTTTCCGTTTGAATCCGCTAATCGACGAGAGTGACAACTACAACATAAATCATACTCGCCTCATCTTGCAGCGGGTCTGAAAATGAATAGTTGCCCATTTTTCAATTTGACAGCGCCTTCGCACGGCCTTATTGTGTGGGTGCGGGGAACCTTTTGATGAATTGTCGGCCTCATAAATGGCGCGGAAAAGGGTCACATCATGAGAACAAAAACAATCAGCTTATTTAGCGCACTCGGTGTCGCACTCGCAGTTACGCTGAGCGTCCCCACTCATGCTCAATATTATGGCGGCCTGCCGCTTAACGCAGTGCGTGGCACGCTGCCGACAGATGCAAGCAATCTGCTATTCGGTTCGCGTTTTTTTAGTGCCGCCGATTCGCTGGAAAACGGTGACACCGATCTGAAATTTGGCTATCGTTTTTCATCGAGCCTGGTGCCGCACCTGGCACTCGTCGGGCAATATGCAGACACCACGCGATGGGGCGGGCAAAAACCTCTATTTGGGCTCACACAATCGGCGCAACGATCAAATTCTTATGGGCTTGATCTGGTTGGCTCACTGCCGCTGTTTGATCGGCTGTCGGTCACGGGTAACGCAGGCGTTGCGCGGGTGCGAGCCGATAGCATATTTGGTGGTGCGGCACCGATTGGCTTACTTGGCGACAGCGCGTCTCGATATACCTCAGCGGCCAGACTCGGGCTTGGCGTGCAATACGATTTTAATCGCAGCCTGGGCTTTCGCTTTGGCGTTGCGCGCTACCGCAATCTGAATGGCAACTCATTCGCCGGCGGCGATTTGGACGGGGATACTTTTTCGTTTGGGATTCGCATTCGGTTTTAGCCAAAGCTGACCGTTGCTCAAAAACAAAAAAGCCGCCTGAATTGGCGGCTTTTTATTTGGCTCCGATGAGCCCGCCCGTCGGCGAACTCGGCGACGCCTGATAAATCTTTTTCGGCATGCGCCCGGCCAGAAACGCTTCACGCCCGGCCTCTACTGCTTTTTTCATCGCGCTTGCCATCAGCACCGGATTGGCGGCCTTGGCGATTGCCGTATTCATCAGCACGCCGTCACAGCCCAGCTCCATCGCGATGGCCGCGTCACTCGCGGTGCCGATGCCGGCATCGACCAACACCGGGACTTTCGCGCGATCAATAATGATTTGCAGATTCCACGGATTCAAGATGCCCATGCCCGAGC
>JANMPY010000617.1:0-5341 GCA_031370095.1 Betaproteobacteria bacterium | reverse complement strand
CGCGGATGCTGGCGCGCACGCGGCGGGCGACCTCACGCAGCAATTGGTCACCGGTCGGATGACCGAGCGTGTCGTTGATGGATTTGAAATTATCGAGATCGATAAAAAAAACCGCCAGCCCCTGCTTGCTGCGCTGCGCCTTTGTCAGAGCATGCTGCAAGGTATCGCTCAGTGAAGCGCGGTTCGGGAGGCCCGTGAGCGAATCGTGCGTCGCCATATCCTGAATGGTGCTTAGCGCGTTGGTTAATTCCTGATTCGCGCGCAGAATGCGCGCGCGCATCGCGCTGATGCGCGAGCCGATCAGTGCGAACGATGGCAACATCAGTGCCAGCCACAGCCACTGATACCACTCGATAAGCACATCAACCTTGTCGGACTTCAGGCTCATCATAAGGTTGATCGCGAGCGCGTAGCCTGCCAACATGAACAGCGTGGTGGTAATGAATTCACGCGGCTTGAAACGAAACACGCCGAACAGCATCACCACGAAGCACCACACCAGCACCAGACTGCGGTCACGCTCGAAGTGATATGCGACGAACATGATCACCGCGATTGCCGCCAGCATTTGCGCGTGCGTGAGGCTCGGATCTTTGAAGCGATCATTAACGCGGAATTTGAATGCAAGGTAAAAACCGGCGTTCACCGCGACGATCAGTGCAGCGCCGGCAAGCATCCCTGACATGCCGATCAATTTGACCGTGTGGGCAATGAACATTAGCAGCAATGCGACGGCGTAGCCCGCAGCGGCCAGAAAAAAAATACGCACGCGCGTGTCGTGGTGTGATCTGTCCGCAGTTCTCGTCAAAATATTTATAGGACTGCCCGTGATTGATTGCTATAGCCGACGGTAGATACTTTTGTGATTCTCTGTGCCAGAAAAGAATAACAGGGATTTGCGCCAGTGGGAGCCAATTTCAGCTATTTAATGCAAAACGCGCCTTTGATTGACAGGATCCAGCACGTCAGCGACAAAGCTGTAATCGCGTTTGACGACCTCTCTGCGCGACTGCGTTTCAACTAATTCGACGGTTTGGCATCGTTGTGAATCGACTTGATCTGTTCGTCTTTGTAGTCTTTATTGCCGACCTGCTTGAGCAGTCTTTCGGTGGTCGGCTTGACCAGGCGCGTGCCGGTGAGTGCCTCACCTTCGGTTTCAACTCTGGCTTTGGCGGACACATTAGTGTAGGTCGGATCGACTGCACAGCCGCTCAAGCCACCCGCAGCAATAAAGACAGCACTAATGACACCACTGGCGAGATACTTTTTCATGGTTTATTTCTCCCTGCTTTCAACGTAACAGAATGTGGATTGGCGGCAAGCCGCGTGAATGTTGACCGCAATTTTTCATGGAAATAATCATACTACGTAGACGCCGTGATTGCGGCCACGCGCATTTTTCCGCATCACTTTAGCCCGGTGCGAACGAAAACTACAACACCCCGGCCACGACATTCACGGTGATGGCAATGATGATGACGTTGAAGAAAAATGAGACCACGCTATGCAGCAACACCAGACGCCGAAATGCGGAGGAAGTGATCGTGACGTCCGATGTTTGGGAGGTCATACTGATCACTACCGAGAAATACGTGAAGTCCAGATAATCCGGGGCTTCGGTGCCGGGAAATATCAATTGTCCGGGCTTCATATAAAAGCTGTGCGCGTAATGCTGCGCAAATATGATCGCCACGAACAGCCAGGCCAGAAAAATCGTGCTGCTGGCCAATGCGATATCGCCAATCGATTTTTCTTTCGCGGCGTGCAACTCCTGGGACAGCGCCAGCAGCACCACTGCGGCGACAATCAGGCTAAGCGCCAGCACCGTCCACTTGCCTTCATCCTGGTGCTTCGCACGCGTTTGCATTGAGGTGGTGGTGGCGCGAAACATCAACACCAATATCATCGCCAGGAAAAACCCGGCACCGAAATTGAACGAAATCAGCAACGCGCGGCTCGTCGGCATGTAAGGCGACAACACAAAAAACAGCGCGATGGCAATCAGGGCCGAGATGAACAGCCGTGGCCTGCGGATGATGCGCGTGAACGACTGCGAAAAAGACATTATCGGTTCTATGCGGCGTCTTGATCCGGTTCGCGATACGGCATCGACTTGCGGGTATTGGCAACCGCCAGGAAAATCTCCCGCAAAAATACCACCAGACTGCAAATGAACGCGATCATTGCCATGATGAAAAGTATGCCGACAAACGTGGCGAGATTGACCGACATGAATGCATCAATGAAGGCAACGATGATGAGCAGGCCCACAAATAGCGCACAAAAAACAGCCGACGCTACCGCAAAATAAATCAGCCGCAATCGTTGCCGCAGATTCACCAGTTCCTCTTTCGCCGGTCGCACCTGTTCCAGCGCCAGCTCATGCAGCCGCTCCTCAAGCACACGGATGCGGTCGACAATGCGCGCGAGGCGATTGGCGAGCACACCGATGATGGTGCCGACGGCGGTGAGCAGGAATACCGGTGCGATCGCCAGCGTGATGACATGGGTAATTTGATTAATGTCGGTTTGCGGGAACATGGGGCGAATAACGCTCGTGAAAAATCGATGTATCGATTATGCGTGTGTGGCGTCGCGGCGCAACGGGTTTTTGCAATTTTCTGCCGCCACGCGCCAGCTTGGTGCAAGGCTTCGGGCGGGATGCGGTCGATTCCCGGAAGCCGTGCAAATACTTCGGCATTTACCGGCATAATTTTGTCAAACACTACTACTGGCGCGCCTTTTCAGCCACAAATGTCTCGAAAACCGCGCCAGTACTAGTGTCTTTACTATTAAATAACGTCCCGCAGCAAATCAAAAAATCGCCAACGTCCATCCATGCGGTGACATCGCCACTCGCATCGCCAAATACAGCAACAGTCCGGCCGGGCCAAACATCAGCGTGAGAAACAGCGCGGGCAAACACCACCAATGCACAATGCCAACCCGCGCCGCATCGGTCACAATAAAAAGCCCCACCATCAAATCAAAGGCAAGATAGTGAATCCAGCCGGCCAGCACGATGCGCGGCGATTTGAATAGATTGATCACACCACCCAGCGACGAAAATCCGCCTTTCACTTTCGGGCCCGGCGCATCGAGACGTCGGCCAAAAAAAACAAAACCCGTGTACAGCGCGCACAGCAGCACGACCACAAGAGTCAGCACCAACGTGCGTGCGCTGTGCGGCCACATGGGATAGGCGAATAGTGAAAGCCAGCCGAGCAGAGACAAAGCGGTGGCGACGTTGAACGCGGTGGAAAGAATCTTCATTGCAGCGAATCCTTGATGATGAGTAGAGGCGTGGGTTCCCAGCCATCGAGGTGTCACGTGCGCCATTATTCGAACGACGCGGAGAGAATAAACTGATGCTGAAAATAAACTGATGCTGAAAACAAATATTTTAATGCCGCGCCCGTCGGGTCAAGTCGTGTACCCGCATGCGCTAATTCTTCTTCGGCGCCACCACCGGTGCATCGCCCGCGCCGGTCTGCACCACCACGCCCGGCGACAAAGAAATATCATTTGCGACCGTGACCTTGGTCACGTAATGCCGCGTTTCGCCGAAGCAGGAGCCGGGCAGGCCGACCTTCTCTTCGTAGTGCAGCGTCACCCGCTTGCCCATCACCTTGGCAAGCTCGGCGGCGACCAGATCGTCGCGCACGGTGAAGGCAAATTTCTCGACCGTAGACGTGCCCGGCAGCGACACTAGCGCCATCTCGCCCTCCCATGTTTTGCAAACCCAGCCCTTGTCGGAAAGTTTCTGCAGCCAACCCGCGCGATCGCCGGTCGAATAGCTCCACTTAAGCGCCACCGCGAGATACGCGACAGCAATCAATATCAATGCGACGATGGCGACGATGAAGATGGTGATGGTCTTGGCTGGGGTGGAATTCATGGCGATCAGTTTTCAATATTCACGTTTTGTTCAAGTCTGAAGCATACGCCACGTGAAGTAAATTTGATATTTACCCGCTCTGGTTCAAGGGCGGATTTTTATTTTCCGCTTCATCGCCACCCCGCCGTCACGACTTACTGTGTCTGGCCACCGATCCAAACGGCGCTACTGCGGCGACGCATTTGATGTATCGTTGTGACTCCGTTCTTAAACGACGCGAAAGGGATCACATGAAAATTTCGACGAACAAACTGGTGTTGGCAATAGCCGCCGCCTGCGCACTGGTCGCGGCCAGCGTTGCAATTTCCCAAGTCGGCTTTCCGCCGCCACCGCCAAAGGTCAGCCCGGCTGCCGGTGTAATCGACATGCATGTACATCCCGATCCCGACGTTTTCGGCCGCTCACTCACCGATACGGAGCTCGCGACCATCGCCCGCCGCAAAGGCATGCGCGGCCTGGTGTTGAAGAACCATGTGGTGACCACGGCCGACCGCGCAGCGCTGGCAATGAATCACGTACCTGGCATCGAAATCTGGGGCGGCATCGTCCTCAATAATTCGGTTGGCGGCATTAACCCGGCGGCGGTGGAGTGGATGCACCGCATGTCAGGCGGTCGCGGCAAGGTCGTGTGGCTGCCGACGTTCGATTCGGATAAACACATCAAGACCCTGGTCGATAAAACCAAGTCTGGCATCGTGGTTGCGCCCAATGGTGTCGTCACGCCGGCGATGGAGGAGGTGCTGAAAATCATCGCGCGTGAAAATCTGGTGTTAGCCACCGGCCACATCCACCCCGAAGAAGTGGTGGCGGTGGTCAAGCGCGCACGCGAAATGGGTGTGAAAAACATCCTCGTCACGCACGGGCTCACCAACATTCCCGGCCTCTCCACCGCGCAGGCCAAACAAGTCACCGAGATGGGTGCCAAAATCGAAATTTGCTACCTGCAATTCTTGACCGGCCCGCAGGCGCAATACCAATGGATGACGCATTGGGATCGTGTCGATGCCAAAGCCGTCGCGCAAGCGGTCAAAGACTTCGGCGCGGACAATTTGGTGCTCTCGACTGACCTGGGCCAGCAGGGCATGATGACGCCACCCGACGGGATTGAGAACCAAATCGCGGCGGTACGCGCAGCAGGCGTGTCACAGGCAGACGTCGACAAAATGATGAAACGAAATCCCGCGCAGTTGCTTGGTTTGGCGAATTAAGCGGGGAACATCAACGCGGCCGGGTTCGCGGTAATTTTGCAACGAAGCATTTTGAAAATTATTGAGAGCCTGGCCCGAAAAAAAACGCTGCGACATGCGCAGCGTTTATTCGGCAAACGAGTCGGGACTAAACGCCCAGAATCTTCATCGCTTTCTCAAGGGTATCGACAGCATCCTGGTGTTTTCCGGCCTTGTGAAACGTCTCGCCGTCGGCGCGCAGCTTTTTCACCTCGAC
>JANMPY010000615.1:0-10225 GCA_031370095.1 Betaproteobacteria bacterium | reverse complement strand
CCCAACGTTGCCTGAGCATCGAAAAATACGGGTCACCCTCACGTATGCGCTGCTGCACCCCGACCCGCAACGAATCGCGCGGATACCACAGCATATCGATCGGCAGACCCACTGAAATATTTGACTTGATGGTCGAGTCGAACGAAATCAACACGCATTTGGCCGCTTCTTTTTGCGGGGTACCCGGAGTCAACACGCGGTCGAGAATAGGCTTGCCGTATTTGGCTTCGCCCAATTGAAAATACGGCGTTTCGTCAGATGCCTCGATGAAATTGCCCTGCGAATAGATGTGGAATAGTCGCTCATCTTCCCCCGCAATTTGTCCACCGAGGATGATGCTGGCCGACGACTCGATACCGCTTTGCATCAGTGCATGGCCGTCACGTTCCTGCATCTCGCGCAGCGCATTGCCGGCCAGCGTTGCAACATCAAACATCGAGCTCACCGACCAGATCGTGTCTTCGGCCAGCGGTGCATGACGGTGCCGGTCGAGGATATTGATCACGCCCTGGGTGATGGATAGGTTGCCGCTGGATAGCAACACGATCACGCGGTCGCCCGGTTTTTCGTAGACGCGCATTTTGCAAAAGGTGGCGATGTGGTCGACGCCAGCATTGGTGCGCGAGTCGGATGCAAAAATCATCCCTGAATCGAGCCGCAGGGCAACGCAATAAGTCATTTCAAATTCTCCATGCGCAAATTATTCTTTTGCTGTAGCAACGACAACTTCAGGCGCGAAAAACGAGGCAGTGATCTCCTCGCCAAGCCGATCAGTGGATTCCAGAAACGCAGTAAGGTATTCGTGGAGTCCTGTATGAAAAATATTGCCAATACGGCCGAATTGCATCGCCGCGTAAATCTCGCCTGCCTGTCGGGTAGCTTCCGCAGAGGTGCGGTTTTGCACCGTGCATAAAATTTCGTAAACATCGCGCATGCAAAAATGCAGTGAGCGCGGAATATCGACCCGCAGGATCAGCAACTCCGCAATGCGTACCGGTGTCACCGTGTCGCGGTAAACCTTGCGATACGACTCATACGCCGAGACTGATCGCAGCACGGCCGACCACTGGTAATAATCCACCGCGCCACCGACATCTTCCACGCTCGGCAGCAGCACATGGTATTTCACGTCGAGCATGCGCGCGGTATTGTCAGCGCGCTCCATATAGGTGCCAAGACGGTGAAACTGGAAAGCATCATCGCGCCGCATGGTGCCGAAGGTCACGCCGCGAAACAGATGCGAGCGCTCTTTCACCCATTCAAAAAAAGTCGAAATACCGCGTGCGTACAGGCGATCCTCGTCCATGTTTTGCATTTCAAGCCACGTGGAATTGAGCACTTCCCACATTTCACTGGTGATCGAGCCGCGTACGGCGCGGGCATTTTCACGCGCCTTTTTTGCGCAGTTATAAATCGACGACGGATTCTCGGCATCCAATGCCACGAAGTGCAGCACTTCCTTCGCGCAGACAATCGAATGGCGGCCACTGAAGGGAAACAAGGTGCCGGTGATGTTGAGTGGCGCAAACCATTCCTGATCCTGTAAATCCGGGTCCTTCGTCAACAACGACATGCGATAGGCGACGTCAAGAATGCGTGCAGTGTTTTCGGCGCGCTCAACATAGCGCGACATCCAGTAGAGTGTGGAAGCGGTTCTGCTCAACATATTAGTCCACCACCCAGGTATCTTTGACGCCACCGCCTTGTGATGAATTCACCACCAGCGAGCCTTCACGCAACGCCACGCGCGTCAAGCCGCCCGGTACGAAATTAACCGCTTTGCCGGAAAGAATATAAGGCCGCAAATCAATGTGGCGCGGCACCAAACCTTTGTCCACAAAAGTCGGACACGTCGACAATGACAGTGTCGGCTGGGCGATGAAACGTTCCGGCGCATCGAGCACGCGGCGCTTGTAGCGTTCGCGCTCTTCCTTGGTCGAGGTGGGCTTTACCAACATGCCGTAGCCGTCCGAGCCCTGCGTTTCCTTGATGACCAGATCTGCCATGTTGGCGATCACGTAATCGAGATCGGCTTTGTTGGTGAGGATGTAGGTATGGACGTTTTTCAATATTGGTTCTTCGCCAAGATAAAAACGAATCATGTCCGGCACGTACGGATACATCGATTTATCGTCGGCGACACCAGTGCCGACAGCATTGGCCAAGGTCACACGGCCGGCTCGATACGCCTTCATCAAGCCGGGCACACCAAGCATCGAATCGGGCCGGAATGCCAGCGGATCGATGAAGTCATCATCGATGCGACGATAAATCACATCGACTTTTTGCGGCCCCTGCGTGGTCCGCATAAAGACGGTATCGTCCTGAATAAATAAATCGACGCCTTCAACCAGCTCGATGCCCATTTGCTGCGCTAAAAAAGCGTGCTCAAAATATGCCGAGTTGAAATTTCCCGGCGTCATCAGCACGATGGTGGGATTGTCAACGCCAAGCGGCGCGGCATTGCGCAACGTTTCAAGCAGCATGTCGGGATAATGTGCCACCGGACGGATATTTTGCGCGGCGAACAGCTCGGGAAACAGCCGCATCATCATCTTGCGATTTTCGAGCAGATAAGACACGCCAGAAGGTGTGCGGAGATTGTCCTCCAACACATAATATTCGCCGTCAGCGTCCTTCACCAAATCAATGCCCGCAACGTGTGCGTAAATACCGCCGGGCACATTTACGTGCATCATTTCAGGGCGAAATTGGCTGTTGCCTAACACCATCTGTGCGGGGACTTTGCCCGCCTTCAGAATATTTTGTTCGTGATAGACATCGTGGAGAAATGCGTTCAGCGCCGTGATGCGCTGCGTGAGGCCGCGCGCAACGACTTCCCATTTTTTTCCGGGGATCACGTGCGGCACGATGTCAAACGGGATCAGGCGCTCGGTGCCGGTGGTCTCGCCATACACTGCGAAAGTAATACCGACGCGGTGAAACATGAGATCCGCAGCTTCGCGGTTCTGCGCGATTTTTTCCGGCGGCGTGGTGTTGAGCCATTCGGCGAATCCAGCGTATTGCGGACGCACGCTACCGTCAGCCGCATACATCTCGTTATAAAAGGGTTTGAGCGCCATGGGAGAGTTATTTGGTTAGGTGGCTTTGATGTCGCCGCAATACCTCTGCAATTTCTTTGCGAAGCATATGTAATGTCTATGCGACAGCATTGCACTAGCAACCACCATGCCTGAATATACCTTTTTTGCCAGCACAGCGCGACGGCGCAAGATTGCATCGCATAAAATACCGTTTATGTTGATCGAAAAATCCCATCAAGCCGATTCTGTTGCAGCCATCCGGCAGTCGCTTGGGGCTCGCGAGCAGTCGATTCGTGCGCTTGATTTCGTCGCCGCCGCTGTCCAGGCGAGCGAGCTCACCGCGCGCCATCAACTATTTGAACGTGCGGTGGACACGGTGGCGGTTTTGCAGGACATCGACGCCGACGATGAGACCATTGCCGCCGCGCTGCTGGTGTTGAGCCTGCACAAAAGCGTGATCGATGCAGCGATTATCACCGACGCCTTCGGCGCCGAAATATGGTCGCTGATTAACGGCGTGCAGCGGGCAGGGCGCATCGATAATATCGCCGTGCAATCAAGCGATGCTTTGAGCAGCCCCAGTATGGAAACATTGCGCAAGATGTTACTGGCGCTCGCCGATGATGTGCGCGTGGTGCTAATCAAACTTGCCGAGCGCGTGGTCTTCATGCGCTCGATCACCAAGGCCGATGATGCTGTGCGTCGCGTAGCGGGCCAGCAAACCAAAGATTTGTTCGCGCCACTGGCCAATCGTCTGGGCGTGTTTCAAATCAAGTGGGAGCTGGAGGATTTCAGTTTCCGGTTTCTTGAGCCCGAACTTTACAAACGCATTGCGGTTTTACTTGACGGCAAACGCAACGAGCGCGAGGCCTACATCGACCGCGTGCTGGCTTCGCTGCGCGCCGATCTGGATAAGCTCAACATTAGCGCGGACCTCGCGGGTCGGCCGAAACACATTTTTTCGATTCACCGCAAAATGCAATCGAAAAATGTAGCCTTCGAAAATCTGTACGACATTCGCGCCATCCGCGTGCTGGTCGACAGCGTCGCCGATTGCTACGCGGTGCTGGGCCTCGCGCACGATCTATGGCAGCCGATTCAAGGTGAGTTTGACGATTACATCGCGCAGCCGAAGGCCAACAATTATCAGTCCTTGCACACTGCTGTCATCGGCCCCGAAGGCAAAACGCTGGAAGTGCAGATTCGCACTCGCGAAATGCATGCGGCGTCTGAACACGGCGTCGCGGCGCACTGGCGCTACAAAGAAGGCACCACCCACAAGACGACTGCTGACAAAAAGTTTGAGTCAAAAATTGCCTGGCTGCGACAAGTGCTCGAATGGAAACGCGAGCTGGTTGACGAGGCCGGCTTTTCGGATCAGGTGAAGCAGGGACTTTTCAACGACACCGTTTATGTATTCACGCCGCAGGGCAAAGTGGTCGATCTGCCGACCGGGTCAACGCCGGTCGATTTTGCGTATCACGTCCACACCGATTTGGGCCATCGTTGCCGGGGTGCCAAGCTCGATGGCCACATCGTGCCGCTCAATACCAAATTGCAAAACGCACAACGTGTTGAAATTCTCGCCGCAAAAATTGGCGGGCCATCGCGCGACTGGATCAATCCGCAATTGGGATTTTTGTCGAGCCATCGCGCGCTGGCCAAAGTGCGCGCATGGTTTCGCCAGGAATATTTTGAAGTCGATGTCGCGCATGGCCGCCAGGCAATGGAGCGCGAACTGGCGCGCGCCGGTGCGACTTCGTTGGCACTGGAAAAAATCGCCGCCGCGTTGGGACATAAAGATCTCGACGAATGCCTTGCCGCAATCGGTCACAACGAAATCACGCCGCACCAGATCGAGACCGCGATACGCGAGCTGCGTGACCTCACCACTGCTAAAACTACTGCGGTAACCGCGCCAGAAGCCGCGCCAATGCTGGGGACTGGCGCATCTGCCGCAACTTCGAAATCCTCCAGCGGCGTGGTCGTGCTCGGTGTAAACAATATTGCAACGATGGTTGCCAAGTGCTGTAAACCCGTGCCGCCAGACGCGATCATCGGCTTTGTGACCAAGGCGCGCGGTGTGATGGTGCATCGCATGGATTGCGTGAACATCACCACTCTCACCGTCGAGCAACGCGAACGTTTGATGCCTGCCGAATGGGGCAACACCGGTGACCAGCCGTTCCTGGCTGATTTTGAATTGGAGGCAGAAGACAGGCAGGGATTGCTGCGAGATGTTTCTGAAGCGCTCTCGCACGAGCGCGTGAATGTGGTCGGTGTGAATACGCAATCGCGCGGCAATCGGGCGTCAATGCGCTTCACGGTCGAGGTGCGATTGGCCGAACATTTGCAGCGGGTGCTGCGTGCGGTAAGCGACGTGCCGGGGGTGGAAAACGTCAGGCGCAGGTAAACAATCCAGAAGCAGGCGAATTATTGCCAGCGCATGACGGCATTACCTTCAAAGGAGATGCCAGGAAGGCCGAAGTGCTTGAAAATTTGTACATCGCCATGTGGTGCGGCTTACGAGGCGAAAATGGCTGGTAACACACAGTGCATTTGACAGCGAACTGCCCAACCAGCCTTATAGCGCTGTATGTTGCCTCGATCAGTGTGAGAGCGTACCAGCCTCACGCCGCACCTTGAAACATGCAGGTTAGAATATCGCTGTGCAAATGAACCTACCAAACCTCCTCACGTGGCTCCGCATCGCGGCAATTCCGCTGTTCGTCGCGGTGTTGTATGTTGATGACACGTGGCTCACACAGCATCAGGCGAACATAATCGCAACCACAATTTTTGTGGCCGCAGCGATTACTGATTGGTTTGATGGGTATCTGGCGCGCAAGTGGAATCAAACGTCTGCGTTTGGCGCCTTCCTTGATCCGGTGGCTGACAAACTGATGGTGGCTGCAGCCTTGATCGTGCTGGTCGAGCTGGGGCGAACGGACGCGATTGTCGCGTTGATTATCATCGGTCGTGAGATCACCATTTCGGCGCTGCGGGAATGGATGGCGCAGCTCGGACAATCGAAAAATGTTGCGGTGTCGATGTTGGGCAAAATCAAGACCGTCTCGCAGCTGGTCGCGATTCCATTTTTGCTTTATGACGGGATGCTTTTTGGCGTAATTGATTGCCGATTGACCGGTCGCATTTTGATCTGGGTCGCGGCGGTGTTGACGGTCTGGTCGATGTTTTATTATCTTAAAGCGGCGTTTTCATCCGGGACTGTGGATAAAAATAATTAATGTCGCGCTGAATTTTTGAGCGACCTGATTCAGCAGGCTGCGGGTTAATCCGCAACGTTTTGCAGTGCGTGTGCGTCATGATGCCGCTGCAGCATCGCATCAAACTCTGCAATCGGCAGCGCCGGGCTGAAGAGATAGCCCTGGTAAGCGTCGCATCCTTGCGTCTGAAGCAAGGCCCGCTGCGCTTCGGTTTCGACGCCCTCGGCGATGACTTCCAGGTCCAGCGCGCGGGCGATCGCGACTACGGCTGAGACGATGGCGGCGTCGCCGCGATCCTGAAGAATATCGGCGACAAAAGTTTTGTCGATTTTGAGCGTGTCAATGGGGAAGCGCTTCAGGTGAGAAAGGCTTGAATAGCCAGTACCGAAATCGTCAATCGCCACGCGCAAACCCAATTCGCGCAGCGCCCGCAAGACATTGCCGACACCGTCCGGGTCGCGCAGCATGCTGGTTTCAGTGATTTCGATTTCAATACAATCGGCATTGCATTTTTCGCGTTCAAGACGATCCTTGATACGTTCAAGCAGATGAGGTGCGCGAAACTGACCGGCGGCGACGTTCACCGCGAGGCGCATATTGTCGTAACCTTTTTCCCGCCATCTACGCAGCTGGGCAAAAGCGACATCGAGTACCCAGTTGCCAATTTCATGCATGAGACCCGCTTCCTCGGCGAGTTGCACAAATTCGCCGGGCAGCACCACACCGCGGGTCGGATGATGCCAGCGCAGCAGCGCCTCAGCGCCGACGATGCGCCCGCTGCGCATGTCTATTTTTGGCTGGTAGTAAAGCTCGAATTCGTTTCTGACCAGCGCCGAGCGCAGTGAATTTTCGAGTAGCCGCATTGCGTTTCCCTGTTCGGCGAGCTCGACGGAGAAAAACTGAAATGCGTTCTTGCCCAGTTCCTTGGCGCGGTACATCGCCATGTCTGAATTTTTAAGCAGCGACTCAACGTCGTTCGCGTCGTCTGGAAAAAGGCTGATGCCGATCGAAGCGGATACATGAATCTCGTGTCCCTCGATGCAGGTCGGCTGGCGAATTTCATCGAGTATTTTGCTTGCAACAAGGCGTGGCGGCTCAAGGTCTGCGAGTTGCTCCAGCACCACCATGAATTCATCACCAGAAAGCCGCACCAGAAAATCACTTTCGCGCAGCGTGCGTTTCAGTCGCTCTGCGATTTCGCGCAACAGCTCATCGCCGATACGGTGACCGAGCGTGTCGTTCACTTCCTTAAAGCGATCCAGATCGATGAACAGCGCCGCCACCCGCACGCCGCTGCGCCGCGCACGCGAGATCGCCTGCTGCATGCGATCTTGCAGCATCGCGCGGTTGGGCAGACTGGTGAGGCCGTCGTGCGTCGCCTGATAGACGAGACGCTCTTCTGCCAATACCCGCGTGGTGACATCCTGCGTGAGTGAAAGAATCGACACGACCTTGCCGGACTCATCGCGCAGGCTGGAGTTGTACCATTCACACCAGATGATGCGACCGTCGTTGCGGTAGTTGCGATTCAGACTGGTGGTGCGTGGATGATTCGCGTCAAGGAGGCGCATGTTGACCGCACTGAATTGCGGGTCATCGTCCTCAACCACAAAGCACCAATCACTAAAGTGTTTGCCCAGCACCTGACTCTCGGACCAGCCGAAAATTTTCTCGGCCTGCGGCGACCAGCGTCGAACGTGAAATTGGTCATCCCACTCGATCACCGCAAGTGGTGAATTTTCGAAATGCGACGTGAGCATCCAGTTGGCGCGGCGCAGCTCGATCTCGGTGCGTTTTAATTCATCGATGTCGGTGGCAGCGGAATAGATGCCCATGATGGTGCCATCGACATCAAACCGCGGCGTGTAGCGCAGCGTCATCCAGCGTTCTTCACCAGATTCGCTGACGATCAGACGCTCGGTCGAGATCGTCTCACCCTGAAGCACCCGATCCCATATCGGCTTTATTTCATCAAAGCGTTTTTGACTGAATATCGTCAGCAGATCCTTGCCAATGAGCTCATCACGCCGTTTTCCGACCAGCGATTCGAGACGCCGATTGACCAGGCGATAGTGGTAGGACTTATCGACGTACGCCATGGGGTAGGGGAGGCTATCCATTGCGCTGCGCAGCTCAGCTTCGCTACTTTCCAGCTCCACGTGCGCCGTTTTGATATCGTGGATGTCGGTGCCGACCACGTAAAGACCCTGCGTTTTGCCGTCAGGCCCCAGATCCGGTACGGTGCGTATCCGATGCCAGCGCGGCGCGCCTTCGACACTCGCCACCAACTGCTCATAGACCACCGTTTCACCAGCCAAGGCGCGTTTTACAAATGGTGCGGCGAACTCTGCGGCTTCAAGTCCGAGTACTTCTTCGGTCGTCTTGCCGATAACTTCATGTCGCGCTTTGCCACGCTGCGCCAGAAAAGCGTTGTTGACAAATTTGTAGCGCTGCCCGGTATCAACATATGCAATCGACTCGGGGATATTGTCGGTGAACAGCCGCAGTTGACGCTCCTGCTGTTGCAGGCTCTCGCGCATGACCACGTCGTTGTGAATGTCGGTGAGGACGGTATAAATGCCCGCGACCGTACCATCCTCACGCTTGTCAGGCACCAGATGCCCGCGCATCCAGCGCAAACTCTTGTTTGGGAAATCTGCCAACCGGTCGTAGGTGGTTGGGCGGCCATTCATCGCGGCCTGTATGTGTGGCTCGATGGAGGCGATAAGTTCGGCACCGAAAGCGTCCTGCATTGTCTTGCCAATGACATCCGCCTCCGTCAGGCCCAGCCATTCCTCGCCAGTTTTATTGTAAAACCGCACGCGCTCTTCGGCATCGATATAACTAATTGGCATGCCGATGTTGTCGGTGATGAGCCGCAATTGGCGTTCGCTGTCGATGATTTGTTGTTTAAGCAAATGATCGCGCTCTATGTCCGTATGTACGACGTAAACACCGCAGACGTCGCCTGCCGCATTGCGGTCCGGAAACATGCTGACGCGAATGCGCCCCGGCGGATGGCCAGGAAAATGTGCGTAGCGCTCGTACGAGACGGTCTCACCGTCGAGCGCACGTAAGGCGTGACGCTCGATCTCGGCGAACTGTTGCTCGCCAATCACCTCGCGCCAGTGTTTGCCGATGACGTCATGCATGCCGCGGTCTAGCCATTCACACGCGACGCGATTGACCAACAGATAGTGGAGATTGCGATCAGACTTGGAGAGCGGCAAGTCGACGCTGTCCATCATTGAGCGCATCTCGCGCTCCTTGGTGATCAGGCTCTGACGCAACTGATAGTCATCCTCGATATCGTAGCCCACGACGTAGACGCCCGTGATACTGCCATCCGGCTGAACGTCGGGTAAAAATTCCATGCAGACGTGCCGCTGCGCGCCGACCAGTGCCAGCGACAGCGTTTCAACTTTGTGGGTTTCGCCAAGCAAGGCCCGCTGCAGGTACGGGACGTAAAAATCGACGGCGATTTTCGGCAGAAAAGTCGCGATATGTTTTCCCAGCAGATTCGGGTCAAAGTTGCCGATCCAGCTCTGGAATGTTTTGTTCATGAACCGCAATAGCAAATCACGGTCGACATAAACAATCGGCCGGGCAGTATTGTCGGTGATTTGGCGCAACATGCGTTCGCGTTCGATGAAGGCGTTGTCCAGACTCTGCACATCTTGCACGCACACAATTTGCGCGAGCACGACGAGCAAGCTGCCATCGGTGCCGCGAAAAGGTGAGTAGACGACGCTCATCCATTTATGTTCGCCGCTTGCGTTTTTCCAAAGCCGAGTAAAACTGGCTGGCGTGCCGTGTGCCAAGGCCTGATCGAGGTACGGTTTTGATAATTCATAACCGGCAGCAGAAACGAGATCACTCACGCGTTTGCCGATGGTCTCAACCGCACGTCTTCCGGTCAGGTCGAGATAGGCCTGGTTGACAACGACCGCACGC
>JANMPY010000597.1:0-3278 GCA_031370095.1 Betaproteobacteria bacterium | reverse complement strand
TGAAATATATTATTTCCATGGGCGTCGCTGAACCGCCGCGACCCAATCACCGCAACGGCACCGAGATGAAAACATCCGGCACCGACCCCAATCCAAAGCCGTAGCTGGCTCTCGCTTCTGCCCGCTGCGGCGTAGAAAAATAATAATTCCCTTGTCATTTTGAACCCGGCTTCATCGGGTGAGAAATTCGGCTGTCACGCAGCCATGAAATGCAGCAGCAAATTTCTTGCCCCAATGCGGATGCGCAATGACACCCAAACTTCGCAGCACAAAAATTCTGGAACCCATCATGAGAACCAATTATTGCGGCTTCATCGACAAACAATATCTCGGACAGCAAGTCACGCTGTTCGGCTGGGCGCATCGGCGTCGCGACCACGGCGGCGTGATCTTCATCGACCTGCGTGACCGTGAAGGTTTGGTGCAGGTCGTCATTGATCCTGACACACCAAACGCATTTCAAACGGCCGACAAGACCCGCAGCGAATACGTCTTGAAAGTAACCGGCAAAGTGCGCCCACGCCCGGCCGGCACTATCAACACCAACTTGAAAAGCGGCGAGATCGAAGTACTCGCCCTGGAAGTGGAGGTGCTGAATGCGGCACTGACGCCGCCATTCATGATTGACGACGAAAACATCAACGAGGAAACACGGCTGAAATATCGTTACATCGATTTGCGCCGCGAGACGATGCAAAAAAATATTCGCCTGCGCTACCGCGTGGCGATGGCGGTGCGGCAATATCTGGATGCGCAGGGCTTCATCGATATCGAAACGCCATTCCTGTATAAATCCACGCCCGAAGGCGCGCGCGAATTTCTGGTGCCGTCCCGTATCCACGACGGCAGTTTTTACGCCTTGCCGCAAAGCCCGCAGCTGTTCAAGCAATTGCTGATGGTGGCCGGCTTTGATCGCTATTACCAGATCGTCAAATGTTTTCGCGATGAAGACTTGAGAGCCGATCGTCAGCCGGAATTCACGCAGATAGATATTGAGACATCGTTCCTGAATGAGCGCGAAATTCAGGACATCATGGAAGGGCTGGTGAAGGCGATGTGGAAAGCTGGTGTCGGCATTGATCTGCCCGATTTTCCGCGCATCACCTACGCCGAGGCGATGATGAAATATGGCTCGGACAAACCAGATCTGCGGGTGAAATTGGAGCTCACCGAGCTTACCGACATCGTCAAGGAATCGGGCTTCAAAGTCTTTGTCGATGCAGCCAACGCGAAAAATGGCAAAGTCGCCGCACTTTGTCTGGCCGGCGGAAACGCGATGTTCGCACGCAAAGAGCTCGACGATCTCGCCGGTTTTGCCGCGATCTACGGCGCGAAAGGACTGGCGTACATCAAAGTAAACGACGCGAGCAAATTGAATGCGGAAGGCTTGCAATCGCCGATCGTGAAATTCTTTTCCGAGGAAACACTCGGCAAAATTATCAACGCGTGCAACGCAAAAACCGGCGATATTATTTTCTTTTGCGCCGATAAAACAAAAGTGGTCTACGATACCTTGGGCGCATTGCGTTCCAAACTCGGCCACGAAAAAGGCTACGCCGAGGGCGGCTACAAACCAGTGTGGGTGGTGGACTTTCCAGCGTACGATTTCGACGAAGAAAATAATCGCTACGTCTCCGCGCACCATCCGTTCACCGCGCCGAAAGACGAGCACATCGCGTTGATGGACACCGACCCATCGAAAGTGTTGGCCAAGGCCTACGACGTGGCAATGAATGGCTGGGAGCTGGGCGGCGGCTCGGTGCGCATTCATCAGCCAGCCTTGCAGCAAAAACAATTCAAGACGCTCGGTATTTCTGAAGCTGACCAACGCGCGAAGTTTGGCTTCCTGCTCGACGCGCTCGAATACGGCGCGCCACCGATGGGCGGTATTGCCTTTGGTCTTGATCGCTCGGTGACGCTGATGTGCGAGAAGTGGGACTCGATCCGCGATGTGATTGCGTTTCCGAAAACGCAGCGCGGCCAGGATTTAATGGTCGATGCGCCGTCGGCCGTGCCTGAGAAACAGTTGCGCGATTTGCATATCAAGCTGCGGGGTGTGGCACCGGGCGGCTAACACGCGATTGGTGATCGGGTGCTGCTGCGGTATGTGTATCCGCCTAAGATCTAGCACTGGTGCGGCTCTCAGGCCATTGTTGGTCGGAGAGGCGCGCCAGTGGCAAGCTTACTTCGCGTTTGATATTTCTTTCACACACGGTAGATAAATGATCTTTCCGCCGGTCTTGGCAAAGTAGCCAAGATATTCGCAGATCGGCCCCAAGCCCATCGTCGCGCGCCGCGCATCGAGATTGGCTTCGTCTTCTGTTGGCTTTAGCCCAACACCGTTTTGTGTGTCGACTTGCGATCCATAGCGTTGCGGTTTGCCCTGCCGAATCAGCAGACGATCTTCCAGCAGCGCAAGATTTTGTTTCGATGCCTCACCCGCCATCGCTGCCTCTCGCATCCGCTCGACGTACGAGAGTTGAACATCAAGTTCGGCATGTTGAATAACAAGAAATACGGCGGTCGCCGCCAGCGGGCCGACTTGCGATCTTTTTGGCCAGCCATATTTATCGATCATCTCTGTGACACGCTTTTGATTGACGCGATCCTGTTCACCAATGCGTTTCCATAACTGTGCCGAAGCTGCCTTGTCGACGTCGACGCCCTTGGCGCGTGCACTGGCCTGCATCGTATTGAATTCCATCCGCATGTCCTGATCGGTCTTGTAAATGCTTTCAAGCTCGCTCTTGATGGCGGCCCAATCGGGCGCCGCTTGTGGCTGCGCGAAAGCGCCGAGGGCGCATGTAGACAAGGCCAATACAAAAAATGATTGCGGGATAATTTTCATCGCTCACTTTTACCACGTCGAAAATTGTAGAGATAAGTTTGCATGAAAGCACGGTTATTCTCGCGCAGGCTGCATGCCGCATTTCTAAAGAGTGAAAGAGGGATATTCTCGATCGTCAACGCGTAACGGTTACCAAAAATCCTCCTCCATCCTCCTTTAAGAAAGGAAGTGCCCAGCGCATATCTCGCAAGTTATGGACAGCAAGAATTTCAACAAACTCTATATCCAGCGCACTTTTCAGGCCGAAATAGCCTGGAAACGCCCGCCAAAGCTAGAGGTTGTCTCTATTTACCTGAGCCGTGAGAACCGCGCGCTATCCGCGTTCAACTCAAATTCGCCATCCATCACACCGCGCAGCCACTGTGCAGTTTCGACGCTGCCGCCGAAACAAAAAAAGTGCGGCGCAACAATTGCTGCTGCGGCATCCGCC
>JANMPY010000595.1:0-8411 GCA_031370095.1 Betaproteobacteria bacterium | reverse complement strand
AGAGCAGGTGATTTTCAATTTCAGCGGCATACGGCGTGCCGATCAAGGCGGTGAGTACGCTTAAAATTCCACCGATCAAGCGGCCTTCGGCGACGCCGTGGCGGAAAGTACGCAGCTGAAATTCCGTTTGCGCGACGGCCTTGCGCTCGTTCTCAACCGACATATAAATTTCTGTCTGCGGGCGCGGATTCATCAACACGGCTTCCAGTTGCGTGACCGCGTAATCAGTCGGTGTCGATGGTGCGACCGGCCCGTGAAATGTGACGAGACCGGCGTGACGATAAATCGCCAGATGCAGCGCGGTGATGTCGGAATAACCGACGAAAATTTTTGGGTTGCGGCGGATCAGATCGTATTGAATCTGCGGCAGCAGCGCCGAACAACCCGAGCCGCCGCGCGCCGCCCATATCGCTTTCACGTCGCGGTCTTGAAACATGCCGTGCAAATCAGACAGCCGTTGGCTAACGGTGCCGGCATAGCCGCCGCGCGCGGCGCGAATGTTGTCGCCGACCTTCACCTTCAGACCCAAGGCTTCGAGATTGCGGACACCCTTTTCTATCGTCCCGTCGTCCATCACGCCGCTTGGCGCGATGAGCCCGACCAGGTCGCCACGCTTTAGCGCGGCGGGTTTGATGAGGCGGCGGCGGGGCGTTGGTGCGAACGCGCGCGCGCGGACGCTTGCGTCGCCCACGCTGCTGGCATTTGCCAATGGCGGAACGGACGCGGACGCCGCCGCCAACGCAAGCCACTTGCCAAAATCCCGTCGCTTCATTTGCCTCCCGATATGCCAATACAAAAAAAATGCAGGGCTTTATGAGCGCCCTGCATTTTTATTCGAACGTCCGCCTATCCACAATCAGGCGGGATGATGCGCGTTCCTAAAACTTATAGGTGATGCGCGCCGTGAACGCACGGCCACGTGGATCGGCAACGCGTGGATCCCAACCGGCACCAGAGGCAAAATCGACGTTGTGTGCGGTGAACGGCGGATCCTGATTCAGGATATTTTTGATGCCGCCGGAGATGGTGATGTTTTTGAATCCAGTGTAAGTCGCCGATACGTTGTAAACGATGTACGGTGCGACTTCTGGATCAAACCCGGGTGGCACGAGACCCACAGGCACTTCGTCTTTGTAGCCTGCCGTGTAGCTCTGCGAAACGGTGCCACTCCATGGGCCTTCGGTGTAGGTAAAGCGCAGTTGATGTTTCCAGCGCACGAACAGGTCGCGCGAATTCCACTGCCCGACTGTCTCCGTGTATTTATCGCTGGCGAAGACGCGCGAACGGAAGCTGTCGATATACGTACCATCGATGCCGACGTTCCATTTGCCTGCGCCAAGTTGACCGTTCGCCTGCAGGCCGAGCTCGACACCGCGGGTGATATCGCCTTCAGCGTTGACGAAACCGGCACGGATAAAGCCGCCAGGACCGTCGAGCCGACCGTCGGTGCCACGCACCAGATTTTCCGGGAAGGTGGTGAAATTGGCGATCACTTGCTGCGGCGTCAATTCGTAAATGCGGTCAGTACGCTTGATCTCCCAGAGGTCGACGTTCGCGGTGATCCAGTCGGTCGGTGCGACGACCACGCCGATGGTCCATTGCTTGGACTTCTCAGGCGTCAGGTTTCGGTTCCCACCAAACCGTGCATTCGGTCGAATTGCACACACCGCCAAATCAGTGACACCCGCAGGACACAATACCGGATCTTTAATGTTGCCTGGCACCGGCGACTCCGATGTCGCGCCGTAGAGCTGGAAGAAGCTCGGTGCGCGGAAACCGGTGTTGTATGAGCCACGGAACAACACGTCTTTGAGCGGCGTGAATTTCAACGACACTTTCGGATTGGTGGTGCCGCCGAAGTCGCTGTAGCTGTCATGACGCACCGCGACAGTCGCTTCGAGCGACGACAGGATCGGCACAGCCGCTTCTGCATAGACCGCTTTGATGTTACGCGAGACTTTCGGGAATTCGGCGTCGAACGGCGCATCGCGGATGACTTCCGTCGTCACTTGATCAGTACGGAATTTATAGCTCTCCTTGCGAACATCAAAACCACCCGCCACCGCCAGCGGACCAGCCGGCAAGGTCAGCAACTCACCAGATATTGCACCGTCAAATTGGGTGAGGGTCGCCTGTCCACCAAACAACGACGTTCCGCTTGCCCTCGCGCCGTCGATCAAGGCCTGCGCCGCTGCGGTTTGGCTCTGCCCGGGCAGCAGCCAGGGATTGATCAAGCCCGTCGCGAGCGCGGAATTAAAGCCCAGCACTCCATTGCGATCGGTGTTGCGCATATAGCCGCCACCCAACACCGAATTGGCCTTGTTGCCCGCCGCCGACGCGCCGAGTTTATAGTCCCACTTGCCGAGCACGCCTTCCAATCCGACCAAAAAGCGATATGCATCCGACTCGGAGTCAATGGTCCGCTTGCCGCAGGCAATACAACGCCAGCGATAGGCAATGGGTTTGGTCGGATCAAAATTCGGAATGAACGCCTTCAGGTTTTGGTAGTAAGGCCCCGTGACAGGATAGGCATTGCCCGCCCCGATGCTGGTGGTGACCTGACTTTGCTCAAACTGTTTTTGCGAAGTGCTACGCGAGGCGACCACTTCGGCAAAGGCGGTGTGCTCCGGCGCCAGCTGGAAGGTCGCCCGTGAAACGAGATTGGTGCGCTGTATCGGCTGGATCAGCACCGCCTGCCCGGTGTAATCAAATGCGCAGCCGTATCTGAAACCAGGGCTGCCCCACAGCACAAACTGGTATTGCGATTGCTGCGCAATGATGTCGCAATTGCCTTGGAAACTAAGCAGATTGGCGCGGTTAAATGTTTGTGTACCGGTTCCCAGATTCGGGGTGGTATAGGTCGAGCCAATCGCGGTGCCCGCGCCGCCCGTCTGGGTGGCAAAAGGCGTACCGGTGGTATCCGGCGACAGGCCGCGCGACGGCTGAAAGCCATTCACAAAGCCGCGTTGCCCGCCGGAAAGCTTGCCTTGTTCGTCATAGGTGAGGCTGGCCATTACATTGAAACGGTCGCGTGCCAGATCACCCCAGCCGGCCAAAATGGAGGCGCGGCTGATGTTGCCACCGCCTTCGTTGGTGATGTCGGTGAAGGCAGTCAGCTCAACGCCGGTGTAATCTTTACGCAAGATGAAATTGATCACGCCACCGATCGCGTCGGTACCGTAAATAGCCGACGCGCCATCTTTGAGTACCTCGACACGCTGCACCGCGGCAAGCGGAATCGAATTCAGATCGACCGCGTTACCCTTCGCGCCGTGCGTCGACACGCGACGACCGTTGAGCAGCACCAGCGTGCTGGACGCGCCGAGGCCACGCAGGTTGGCACTGGTATTGCCGTTGTTGTTGCGGTCGGTGCTGCCGAGCTGGATGCCGGTATTGGAAGAAAGATTGTCGGCACCGGTGCCGTTAGCGGTGATGGTCGCCAATAATTGTTCGGCGCTGGTGATACCGGCGCGATCAATTTCTTCTTTGGTAATCACCTGAATGGGCAGTGCGCCTTCATCCTGAACCCGCTTGATGCTACTGCCGGTCACTTCGACCTTTTGGATTTTCTGCGGCGCAGACGCTGGTGTTGGCGGCGCGGCTTGTTGCGCTGCGACCGGTCCAGCGATGCAGATGAGCGAGATAACCTGAACTAATTTCTTCAATTTCACGACGCGTTCTCCCTGTCTTGACGTTAATTAATTTTCTTGCGCTTGCGTGGGCTGGGTGAGTATTCCACACTCCTTTTTGCGCCTCGGTCGCGTTGCCCGCGAGGATTTGTTTCGTCGCGGTGATGTCGGGAAGATGCTTCCCTCAACTATTATTTACCCTGTTTCTGTTTCGCTTTTAGGACAATTTCGGTAATACCACTAAACTACCACTACCATGCACTTTGCTACTGCTTGGGCAAAAATGCAATAACTGATCGCGATTATTGGTATGTTTACAACAGAATCTACGCGTCACCGCGTTTGACCGGCGGGGTCGTGTTGTTGGGATGCGTTTTTTAACTTAACCCCTCGCTTGGGTCCATTATGTTCCGACGGTTTTTCATCGCCATTTCTGTATTGCTGCTGCCATGGCTGTTAGGCGCTTGTGCAACCCCGGCAACGGTGCGAGTACCTGCGGGTTTGCCAACGACCGTCGTAGCGTTGCTGAAAGCTGCCAACATTCCGGTCGACGCCATCGGCAGCGTCGTGATCCGTGTGGCCGATGGTGCGACTGTACTCTCGCATCAGCCCGGGGCGAGCTTGCAGCCTGCCTCCACGCTTAAACTTGTGACCTCGATTGTTGCCCTCGAACAACTGGGGCCGACCTATCGCGGGCGCGCTGAGTTTCGCACCAAGGGCGAACTTGTCGATGGTGAACTGCGTGGGGATCTGCTGCTTCGCGGCGTGGGAAACCCTGATCTTAACTGGGAGGCGTTGCAGCGCATGCTGCAAACGTTGCGGCACAAGGGCATTTCGCAAATCAATGGCGATCTCGTGTTGGATCGGCAATGGTTTCAGCCACCGCGCGCCGATCTTGGTGTACCGCCATTCGATGAGACGCCAGAGTTTCAATACAACGTGATTCCTGATGCACTGTTGCTCAATACCAATTTGCTGCAACTTGATCTCGAATCCAGCGAGCGGGAAAACACCACAATCATGCGGGTAGGCTTGACCCCTGCGATGGATCGGGTAACGGTAATATCGAACATGACGTTGGTTGATCGTGCTTGTGCCGATTGGGAAGATGGCTGGAAACTACCGGCGGTTAGTCGTCATGAAAATGGTTCGATTCGCATCGAGTTGCAGGGTGAGTTTCCAAAAAAATGTGCGGCCTCTACCGCTGTCAATATTCTGGATCGTGTCGATTTCGCAGATCGATTGTTCCGCACGCTATGGCGAAATCTTGGCGGAACGTTCAGCGGGCAAACGCGCGAAAGCACGGTCAGCGATACTGCATCTGTGGACACACGGAGACTCACCCAGCACCAGTCGCGCACGCTGGCCGAGCTCACGCGCGACATCAACAAGCGCAGCGACAATCCAATGACACGGCTGCTTTACCTCACGCTTGGCGCAATGGCTGCGAACGACAGCGAGACCGTGACCACCAAGCGCGCTGAGCGGCAAGTGCGGACATGGTTCAGGCAACATCGCATCGACGACGATGGCCTGGTGCTGGAAAATGGCTCGGGGCTATCCCGAATCGAGCGGATACGACCCGCGCAATTGGCGGCCGTATTACAAGCCGCTTACCGCAGCGACTGGGCGCCTGAATTCATGGCGAGTTTACCGATTGTCGCCGTCGATGGCGGCATGCGAAACCGTTTGCGCAAAAGCCCTGCGGCTGGACACGCACGCATCAAGACCGGAACGCTGCGGGATGTGTCGGCTGTGGCGGGCTTTGTGCCGGACGCGAACAATCAGCTCTGTATCGTGATCGCGATGGTCAATCATCCGCTCGCCAAAGATGGAGCTGCGGTGCCGGCGCTGGATGCGTTGATTGACTGGGTGGCGCGTCATCGCGGAAGCGCTATGCCAGACCGATGAAAGACGATGACCATCCAACCCAGCAACGCAGATCGCCATTTGGCGCGGCTTGCGGGACACAAAAGCCTGGAGAAGCGCTCCCAGACTGGGGCGGTGTTCATGACGAAAGCTGCAATAAATATGCGGTGGCGGGCTACTTATTTACAGCCGCATGAAATCAGGTTTCTCAGCCGCATTCAAATGCGAGGCAAAAAAATGGCCAGCGTTGCTGGCCATTTTTTTATGCGACAGCTTCGATCAGCTATCGGTTTCAAGAAAGCTTTTCAGTTTCTCTGAGCGCGATGGGTGACGCAATTTGCGCAATGCCTTCGCCTCAATCTGGCGAATCCGTTCGCGTGTCACATCGAACTGCTTACCGACTTCTTCGAGCGTGTGGTCGGTATTCATCTCGATGCCGAAACGCATCCGCAATACCTTGGCTTCGCGCGGCGTTAATGAATCCAGCACGTCCTTGGTGACATCGCGCAGCGACGTATATTGCGCCGAATCGTCCGGTGCCAGCGTCTGGGTATCTTCGATGAAATCACCCAAATGCGAATCGTCATCGTCGCCGATTGGTGTCTCCATCGAAATCGGCTCTTTGCTGATTTTCAAAATCTTCCTGATTTTATCTTCAGGCATTTCCATTTTCTTGGCGAGCGTCGCCGGATCCGGCTCAAGACCGGTCTCCTGCAAAATCTGCCGCGAAATGCGGTTCATTTTATTGATCGTCTCGATCATGTGTACCGGAATGCGGATGGTGCGGGCCTGATCGGCAATCGAGCGGGTGATGGCCTGACGAATCCACCACGTCGCGTACGTCGAAAATTTGTAGCCGCGACGATATTCGAATTTGTCGACCGCCTTCATCAAACCGATGTTGCCCTCTTGAATCAAATCGAGGAATTGCAAACCGCGGTTGGTGTATTTCTTTGCAATCGAAATCACCAGACGCAGATTGGCCTCGATCATTTCACGCTTGGCGCGGCGGGCCTTGGCCTCACCGGTGCTCATTTGACGGGCAATCTCTTTCAGATCCTTGACCGGCAGGCCGACTTCTTTTTGCAGGTTAATGAGAAATTCCTGCTCCTCAATGATCGACGGCTTGAATTTCGCAAGTGCTGCCGCGTAGCCCTTGCCGTTGGTAATTTCTTCGGCGATCCATTTCAAATTGGTTTCGTTACCGGGAAACGATTTGATAAAGTGCGGACGCGGCATGCTGGCGTTTTTCACGCACAGTTCCTGAATGTGCCGCTCGCGCTGACGCACCGAATCAACCAGCGAACGCAGGCCGTTACACAGACGCTCGACCTGCTTGGCGGTGAAACGGATCTGCATCAGCTCTGCAGAAATTTCTTCCTGCAAATCTTTGTAGGCGCGCGAACGGTGACCTTTTTCGGTCAAGGCCTTGCGCATTTTTTTGTAGAGCTTACGGATCGTGTTGAAGCGTGCCAGCGAATCCTGTTTCAGTTGCTCCAGGTTCGCGGCGGCAATCGAGCCATCTTCGTCTTCTTCCTCTTCGATCTCTTCTTCGTCGATGTCGTCATCCGACAACTCGGCTTCGGCGACTTCATCTTCGTTTGGATCGACCAGGCCATCGATCACTTCATCGATGCGCAGCTCGTCCTTCTCGACCATGTCGGCGAGATTCAGAATGTCCTGAATCGTCGTTGGGCACGACGAGATGGCGTGGATCATGTGCTTCAAGCCGTCTTCGATACGCTTGGCGATTTCGATTTCGCCTTCGCGCGTCAGCAACTCAACCGAGCCCATTTCGCGCATGTACATGCGCACCGGATCGGTGGTGCGACCGAATTCGGAATCAACTGTCGAGAGCGCCTGGGCGGCCTCTTCGGCGGCGTCTTCGTCATCGGCGACCGTCGGCGCGGCTTCGTTCAGCAGTAGCGTTTCGGCATCAGGCGCCTCGTCGTAAACCTGAATGCCCATTTCGTTGAACGTGGTCGTGATCGCTTCGATCTGCTCGGCGTCGACCATGTCGGGCAGATGATCGTTGATTTCTGCATACGTCAAAAAGCCACGCTCCTTGCCAAGCGTAATGAGCGTCTTCAGCCGCGTCCGTTGCACCTCAACGTCAACCACCTTGGCCTCACCTTTGAGCGCCTTGAAATTGGAAACGGTAAGTTCGTCGGAGTCGCGTGCGCTTTTGGGTTTGCGTGCCATATTAAATTTTCCGTTACCGCAGCAGCTAGCACCACGGGTGTCAAAAGGAGGAAATCGAAGTGAAGCAGGGGAACCCTCAATTATATCGAAAACAGTCTGTTTTTGATAGCTATTTGAAGGTGATACTCGTGTGAGAAGAGCAGCTTGGCGTGAAATCCATATGCGCCCGAAACAAAAATTTCCAAGTGTGCGACAGGATAAAATAAGCGCGGATCGCCATTCTGCGAGGCGTTACAGCCATTTCTCGCCTGCGAGTCTCACCAATGCTAGGGTTTAGGTTTGGATTAGCCCAAACCCATTTCCTGCGCCCGCTTCATTTCAACACGCCGCTTTTCTGCGGCAACAGCATCCTCGCGTAACCGACCGAGCGCCTCGTCGAACTCTGCATCCAGATCGAAATCCGGCTTGTTGGTATCGAGATCGGTGAGCAGCGGATGCATCGCGGCACGATTTATTTCCGCTTCGTCATCTGAGCCGCGAAAATGTTCGATCAACTGCGCCTGACTCACCTCGAACTCATGATCACGAATGAATGCGGCGACGCGGCATGCGCTGCCGACAGCGGTCGTATCGTGCTCGTCGACGGCGACATCGAAACGCCCGGCCAGCGCGGGCTTTAACAGCATTCGCGCGATCAACTGGGCGGCAAGACCGGCGGGGGCGGTTTTGCGCCGTGGCGCGGGCGCACCGGGCTCCGGGCCGCGATTTTTC
>JANMPY010000564.1:0-1585 GCA_031370095.1 Betaproteobacteria bacterium | reverse complement strand
TGAAAATGCGCTTAACGGCGTGAATAAACGCCAGTTCCTGCCGGTACCGCCGTTCCACACCACGACCGCAGACGCGCCGTTCATGCAGTTTTCGACTTGCAGCACGGTGGATTTTTTGCATCCGCGCTATCTGGAAATATGCGGCCTGTTCCGGCACCCGTTTCAGTGGCATCGCAAATTATGGGAGTGGGTGTTCGTGGTGCATCATCTGCTCGAATCGGGCGTGGTGAAGCCGGGCAGCAAGGGATTGGTGTTTGGCGTTGGCAATGAACGCTTGCCGGCGATGTTTGCCGGCATGGGTGCGAGCATCGTCGCCACCGACGCGCCGGACGACGTCAGTGAAAAAACCGGCTGGAAACAGTCGGGCCAGCATTTCAGTAATTTGCAGGCTCTGCGCTGCACCGATATTGTCGATGGTGACGTGTTCGATGCCAACGTGTCGTACCAAACCTGCGACATGAACAACATAGGGCCCGAGCTTGCCGGGTTCGATTTCAACTGGTCGTCGTGCTGCTTCGAGCATTTGGGCGATCTGGAAGCAGGCATGCAGTTTGTCATCAATGCTGTGGAGAAAACCCTGCGTGTCGGCGGCATTGCGGTGCATACGACCGAATACAATCTCTCATCCAACGACGCGACCAGCGACACCGGTGTCACCGTTATTTACCGGCACCGCGATCTGGTTGAATTAGTTCAGCGCCTGCGCGATCAGGGGCACATCGTGCAGCCATTCGTTGTCGCACCGGCTTCGCACTACTGGGATTTTCATGTTGATGTGCCGCCGTACGCGCAACAGCCGCATTTGAAGCTGTTGTTACAGCAACATATCGCCACTTCCGCTGGCATCGTCGTGCAACGTGGTCGGTGATTATCGACGCGGCATATCGGGTAATCACTGAAAGCATAGAAGTCCATTACACGCGGTGTTTCAAGCATAAATGCTTCAAACACCGCACCAGAGCTAGTGTCTCAACGTGCCGCGCGAATCAAGCAACCCCACGAATCGTGACCAGCGGCGGTGTCGACACGGCTTTGCGCGTGCCCAGCAATCCTGCAAACGCGATACCAATTCCGCCGCCAATAATTCCGATCAGCGGAATCATGACATTAAACGCGTAAGGCACACCGAGCACTTTGTCGGACAACACCATCGCCAGCGCCATCGCACCGACACTGGCGATCAAGCCCGATAGCAAGCCGATAGCGAGAAATTCCGCGAGCTGCACCACGATCATCTGTTTTCGACTCGCACCGAGCGTGCGCATGATGGCTGCGTCGAACACGCGCTCGTCCTGCGTCGCGGCAATGGCGGCGTAAAGCACCACGAGCCCTGCCGCGAGCGCAAACAGGAACACGAACGACACCGCATTCGCGACCTGATCGGTGATCGTCCTCACCTGATTCATGATGGCGGTGAGATCGATCACCGACACATTTGGAAATTGTTTCACCAGCCCGTTCACCACCGCCTCATCGCCAGCGGCCAAATGAAAGCTGGTGATGTAGCTCGCCGGATAACTATCGAGCACGCCGGGATTTGCGATCACAAAAAAATTGGCCCTGAATGAATCCCACTCGACTTTTC
>JANMPY010000537.1:0-2724 GCA_031370095.1 Betaproteobacteria bacterium | reverse complement strand
CCGATGCGCCGCAGGCGTTGATGGACATGGCGGCGCGCAAGGTGGTCGGGAAAATCGTCATCACGCCGTAGTCTGGCGAGCGGGAATTACCTTAGTGTCGTGACACTAGCGCGCCTCGCTGATGCTGCGATTAATTCATTGCGGTTAACCACCTGCTTTGCCGATGGTATTGGACTGTCACTAGTGTGACGTAACCAGCATCGTCGCCCTCCTTTCTGATTGCTATGTGTTTAAGCTTTACTGCGCCTAACAACAAAAATCGAATCACGTAGATGAAGATAAAAAGCGATATACCAAAACGGCATTGATACCATCAATTGATTCGTTTGAAATCCAAACAGCGCTGCTTACACTCGTCGCATATTCCAATTCGGTGTGGACATGGATTTCAACTATTCACTGGCAGGCTTTTTTGTCGGCACCATCGTCGGGCTCACCGGGGTGGGCGGCGGCTCGTTGATGACGCCGCTGCTGGTGCTGCTGTTTGGTATTTCACCCGCGATTGCGATCGGTACTGATCTTTTGTATGCTGCGATCACCAAAGCCGGTGGCGCGGTGACGCACGGATTCAGGAAATCGGTTGATTGGCGCGTGGTCGGCTGGTTGGCGCTCGGCAGCGTGCCCGCAAGTGTGGCGACGCTGTCGATATTGTCCTCTCGTCAACACGTCCTTGAAGGCGGCGATTCAATTTTCAAGGTTGCACTTGGCGTGATGTTGCTTGCCACCGCGTTGGCGCTGCTATACCGCAAGCCGCTTCAAGCCTGGTTTGCTGCACGGGGAAGTACCGAGGAGCGCGCAGCGGCGGCGGCCTATAGTAGCCGAACCCCGTTCGGGACAATTTTGGTAGGAGCCGCAATCGGGGCTGCCGTCTCACTGTCGTCCGTTGGCGCGGGTGCGGTGGGTGTCACGGCGCTGCTGCTGCTTTACCCGCAGATGGCAACCACCAAAGTGGTCGGCTCGGATATTGCGCATGCGGTGCCTCTCACGCTGGTAGCGGGGCTGGGGCATGCCTCACTCGGCAATGTGGATTGGACGTTGCTCGTTTCGCTGCTCATCGGCTCTTTGCCGGGTGTCGTGTTCGGCAGTCTATTGACATCACGCCTGCCGGAGAAGCTGATCCGCAGTATTTTGGTGACACTGCTGGTCGCAGTCGGCGGGCGCTTGGTATGGGTGAAGTAGCTAGATCGCCATTTGGCGGGCATCTTCGGCATAAAATGGCTGAAACACCTCGCCAGTAAACGATCTACGCAATTTGCGCGGCAGTTATCTACTTCGTCTCCACCCCGAGCGTCTCCGGCAAACTCCACCAGACAAACGCGCCAATCAGGAACGTGGCACCACCGATATACATGATCGTGTGCAGGCCGTAGCGTTGCGCAATGGTGCCAGCAAGCAGCGCACCGAACAACGACACGATACGGCCCCAGTTAAATATTGACGCGGCCGTTGCGCGCAGGTGTTCCGGGTAGAGCTCGGCGAAATACGGGCCCCAGCAGCAGATCGAGACGAGGCAAAAGCCGTACGCAAAACCCGCCCCGCCCAGCATCAGCGGATTTTGCGGAACGTTGATATAGACGACGATGAACACTGCTGCCAGCAGGAATCCCAAGGCGTTAAACCTGCGCCCGAATCGATCCGCGAGCAGTCCCCACGCAATCGCACCGATCATTGAGCCGACGTGCAGCGCGGTGAGCAGCTTGCCGACCATGTCCGGCGGGTAGCCCATTTCCTCTTTGAGGTAGGTAGTGATCCAGCCGTTGAATGCCTGAAACGCGAAAAAATTAAGCCCGCACAATAACACCAGCCGCAGCGTGATTTTCCAGTAGCCTTTTTGGAATAGCTCGACGATGGCGAGTTTTTTGGATGCGCCCGCGTGGGTGCGCGTGCCGCCCCACGGAATGAGTTTGCGATCATCCGGCACCACCAGATAAACCAACACCGCGGCGATAATCGCGCCGATGCCACCAAACACCATCACCAGTTGCCATTGATCGGCGTAATGGCGCCCAAACCACGACAGCGCTGCGTCGCCGCCGTTGTAGACCAACTGCACCAGCCCACCGAGCAGCCCGCGGAAGGATTGCGAAAATAGCCCGACGTAGAGACTGACCGCGCAGCCGAATACGCCGCCGAGAAAAAAACCCATCACGAAGCGCTGCACCAGCGCGCTGGCAAAACTGCTGACGCCGAGTGACGCAATAGACGCGACACCGAACGCGACGGCGATGAGCGCGAAGGTATTGCGCCGACTGTAGCGGTCGGCAAATTGTGGAATGATCAGCGCACCGATCAGCGCGCCCAGCGCTTGCAAAGTGTAGAACGCCGCGACCTGTTCCTTGGAAAGCCGCAGCGCCTCGGCCATGTACGGCCTTAAAAAATTTTCGGTGTTCCAGCAAAACGCGTAGAACACATACACCGTCATCAGCGCCGCAAAGGTAAGCCAGCGGCGCGTCTCCGAGAGATCTTCCGCACGCACCGGCACAACGGTGCTCATCAAATACGCGCCATCACATCAAAATCCATTTGCAACAACAACTCGAGCTGGTCGATAAAGACCCAATTTTCGCGCAGCAGATTATCTTCGCGCCGCCAAAAATCCATCACCCGCATGCTGATCCGCCGCTCGCTCGCAGGCACGCCCAGCCACGGCCCCAGATGCGTCGCGCGCACCGACGGCCAGCCGGTCGAGCCGACGTATGCGCCCTCACCTATTCGTGCCTTGTG
>JANMPY010000518.1:0-10741 GCA_031370095.1 Betaproteobacteria bacterium | reverse complement strand
ACGCTGTTTACCAGGGAGCCCGCGAAATACGAGCCGCAGTATGGCGGCTTTTGCGCGAACGGTTTCTTCTACGGCATCCCTTGGGGCGGCGATACTGATACATGGAAAATCATTGACGGCAAGCTCTATATTTTTGGTGGTGAGGGCTCGCGCAAATATTTTCTGATGGATGAGAAGAAAAATCTGCAACTGGCCGATCAATATTGGACGAGCGAAATCAAAGGCTCGAACGGATTTACCCAGCGCTACTATCGGCTGGTATTCCGCGTTCCGCATTACAAAACCGGCGCGCAACTGGAGGCAGAATGGCAGCAAGCCCAAGGCGGAAAAACGCGCAACTAGTCGCCACGCCGAAGTCACGCGCGAAAAAAAAGCGCGCGCCGACATCGGGAAAATCCAGCGCGACCGACATACTGCTCGCGCTCACGCGGCTCGGCAGCACCTCTGCCGCCGCATTTGCCCAGCGATTTTTCAAAACGGGTGTTGGCCAATACGGCGCGGGAGATTTATTTTTAGGCATCCGGGTGCCGGTATTGCGCGCACTCGTGCGCGACATGAAAGACGCAGGACTTGAAGTTGCCGCGCCGCTGTTGAAATCCGGGTGGCACGAGGCGCGTGCGGTCGCGTTAATGTTGCTGGTGCGCGTCTTTCAGCAGGGCGATGAGAAAACGCAAAAGCGCGTTTACGAGCTGTACCTTAAGAGCACCAAACTCATCAACAACTGGGACTTGGTCGACATGTCGGCCGAGCACATCGTCGGTCCCTGGCTCGCCGACAAACCGGCATTGCGTGAACGCGTTCTCACACGTCTGGCGAAATCCAAATCGCTGTGGGACCGGCGCATCGCTATCCTCGCCACCTTTCATTACATCAAGCAAGGCAATGTCGCCGAGACCTTGCGGGTCGCGCAGTTGCTATTAAAAGATGACGAAGACCTCATCCAGAAAGCGGTCGGCTGGATGTTGCGCGAAGTCGGCAAACGCGTGAGTGAAGAAAAAGAGGAGTCGTTCCTGAAGCGTCATTACCGGCAAATGCCGCGCACCATGTTGCGCTATGCGGTTGAGCGATTTGCAGAGCCGAAGCGCAAGCGTTATTTGTTGGGGTTGATGTAAATGTGTGCTGGTCAGTTGGGTATGTGCGGACGATGCTTCAAGATGTAGATCGCCTATCGACGGGCCGTTCGGCAACTTTTGTGCCTGACAAGCGCGCCGGTGCTTGTGTTTGTCTTCGATTACGAGCAATAAAGTACTTCACACTCATGTAATAATGCGAGGCAATTTCCCGCCACCTCTCGAGACGCCAAGCCCATGAAAACCAAACAATACCTTACCCTTCAAGATACCCAAAAAATCCTTGCCGCCGCAGAAGCCGAGGCAAAAAAAAATAGCTGGGCGGTATGTATTGCGGTGGTCGATGACGGCGGACATTTGTTGGGATTTTTGCGGCTCGACGCGTGTGCGCCATCGAGCGTGGCGATCGCACAGGGCAAGGCGCGCAGTGCGGCTCTGCGGCGTCGTCCGACCAAGAGCGACGAAGACATGGTCAACAACGGTCGTGTCTCGGCGCTGTCAATGCCGGGGGTGACTTTTCTCGAGGGCGGTGTGCCGATCATCGTTGAGGGTGAAACCATCGGCGCGGTTGGCGTGTCGGGCGTGAAGTCCTCGGACGACGCACAGATTGCGCAGGCCGGTATCAGTGCGTTGCTAGTGTTGTGACACAAGGTTAGAGACATGCATTGCCCAAATTGTAACGACGCAATGGAGAGCGTCGCCCATACGTCGCATATGGGGACGCGGGTCGAGATTGATGTCTGCGGGCCGTGTCATGTGATCTGGTTTGACAGCATGGAGAGCGCTTCGCTGTCGCCGGGCTCGGTGATTGAGTTGTTCAAGCGCATCCATGCGGCGCGCGACGGCGCGCGAAATACGATGAAGACGGTCATTGGCTGTCCGCTATGCGCGACGACCTTGAATAGCGTGACCGATTTGGCCAAAGGCGGGCGCTTTACTTATTTGCGTTGCGTGAGCGGGCATGGGCGGCTTACCAGCTATGTGCAGTTCTTGCGCGAGAAAAATTTCATTCGCAGTTTGCAGCCCCATGAAATTGCCGCGTTGTCGGTAAAAATAAAACAAATCCGGTGTTCCAGTTGCGGCGGGCCGATCAGTCTGGAATCCGACAAAGCCTGCACCCATTGCGGTGCCGCCATATCAGTGCTGGATGAAGCTGCGGTTGAAAAAGCGCTGGTGACACTACAGGCCAGAGAAATTGACCGCACCACGTTTGATCCGAACGCGTTGGGTGATGCGTTGCTGGCGACCGAGGCCAATGCGCGCCGCGTTCGGCGTTTGCAAGGCATGCCGCACAAACAGTCCGGCTCGATCGACTGGCTCAGTGACTTGCCCACGTCCGGGGGCGTTGCTGATTTGATTGAGCTTGGCATTGGTGCCGCATTGGCAGCGTGGCGCGATTGATGAATATTGCGCTGATGACGAGCCGACGATCATGAATCTGGTCATCGTGACAGGTACCACCAAAGGCATCGGCGCTGCGCTGCGCGATGTGTATGCCACTGACAAAAATAATTTGCTTGTTACGTTTTCGCGCGCACCGACAACGACTACCCCACCGTACAACGTCGCGTTGGATGTGAGCGATCTCGGCGCGATTGCGCCTGCTTTCGCGATGGCTGCTGCACGCTTTAGTTATCAGCGTTTCGAGCACGCTGTCTTGATCAACAACGCCGGCGTGGTGTCGCCGGTGGGCGCGTTCGATAGCATTGACGCAGCCGAAACGGGCAATAACTTCATCGTGAACGTAGCAGCGCCAATGGTGCTGTCGCAACTTTTCGCGCACGCAACTTCCGTTATTGCCACGCGCCGATTGATCGTCAATATCTCGTCCGGCGCGGCCAGGCGAGCGATCGCGGGCTGGTCTGCTTACTGCGCCGCCAAGGCAGCTCTGGAAATGGCCACACGCGTGGCGGCGTTGGAGGCGGCGATGAACGACGCGACGCTGTCAATCTGCTCGCTCGCACCGGGTGTTGTTGACACCGACATGCAGGGCTTGATCCGCGGAATTAGCGAAAAAGATTTTCCGGACGTGGAAAGATTTCGTGCACTAAAGGCTGACAACGCGTTGCGTGACGCGCACGACGTGGCCCGCGAAATTGTGACGTTGATCGCAGGCAGCAAACTCACTAACGGCGGTAATTTTGACATCAGGGAATTGACACAATGAGTTCAGCAGTTGAGACAAAAGCAAAACCAAGAAAACACACCAAGCTGCATTATTGCGACGTAAATGTATGCGAAGGCATTTGCTGCTCCGACGGCGCATTTTTGCTCGATGAAGAAGTGCGGTTAATCCATCGTGTGGTGAAAAAATATCCGCAACATTTCGCATTGCTGCCGAAGAATTACATCATCGACGGTGAATGGGCGGGCCAGACCGGGCCGCAGACAAATACCAGAAAGCACGTTTACCGCGACAAGCCCGAGCATTTCAAAAATACCCGCTGCGTGTTCACCGAGGCCGACGGCAAATGCTCTCTGCAAACGCTGGCCGTAATGCAGGGTGTAAATAAATGGAAATACAAGCCGATGGGCTGCTGGTTATTTCCGTTGGCGTCGGATGAAAAAGGGCTGGTCGCGCCACCACGCACGCGTCGCGAAGATCCCAACAATCTCGGCAAAAAATATCCCGGCTTTTCCACAGTGACCCCGTGCGGCAAACATTCCGAAAAAGGCAAAGTCTGGTGGATCGCGCTCAAGGAAGAAGTTGCGGAATATCGAAAGTAAAGGTGCCGCGCGCAATGAAATTTGGTCATGCCGAATCCCGCTGAGTGCTCGCTGATCGATAGTCTGCAACAGCGACTGGAACATGCCGAGGGTGTCCACAAGCGCATGGTCGAGGCATTCGAGCACCTTGAATCCGGCGTGGTTCTCTATGGAGCAGACGACCGTATCGTGTTTTGCAATCGGCGCTTCCGTGAAATCTACCGCGAAGTGGCCGATCTGCTGATCCCGGGCACACTCTATGCAGAAGTGGCGAGGGCGTTTTATCAACGCGGTTTCGAGCATCGCACCAAGCTTGAAGAAGATAGTTACGTCCGCGGTCGCGTGGAGAAACATCTTGATCCCGATGAGGGTGACTATGAATATCTGCTTGGTGATGATATTTGGCTGCTGGTGTCTGATCGCAAAACTGCCGACGGTGGCGTGATTGGTTTCAGACTGGACATCACCGCACGCAAACACGTCGAAGAGAAGCTCGCGCAGAGTGAGCAGCGCCTGAAAAGTCTGCTCGAAATGTCTTCAGACTGGTACTGGGAACAGGATGAAAATTTTGCGTTCAAACACATTTCCAGTGGCATGGTGCGCTCAACGGGCATTGATCGCAGCCAGCGCTACGGTCGGCTGCGTTGGGACATTCCGTATCTTGGGATTAGCAAAGAGCAAATGGATGAACATCGCCAGCGTGTCGAAGCGCACGAACCTTTTCGCGATTTCCAGTACGCCTATGCCCTGCCGAACGGTGATATTTGGTGGGTCAGCGTTTCCGGTGACCCGGTGTTCAGCGCGGACGGCGTATTTGGCGGCTATCGTGGTGTGGGTAGCAACATCACGGAGAAAAAACGCGCCGAGACGCGCATCCGCGAATTGGCGGAATACGATTTCCTGACCGGTTTGCCAAACCGGTTGCTGCTCTCGACCCGTTTTGATTTTGCCGTGCGACAGGCAAGGCGCAATAGCGGCGGCAACCACAATGATGGCGACCGAGGAATCGCGCTGCTGTTCATCGATCTGGATCGCTTCAAAAATATCAATGACTCACTGGGCCATCATGTCGGTGACCAGATTCTCATCGAGACCGCCAATCGCCTTACCCGCACGATGCGAACAACCGACACGGTTTCCCGTCACGGCGGCGATGAATTCCTGGTGCTGATGCCTGGCGTCTCCGACTTGAAAGATCTCGCTGCGATCAGCGAGCTGGTGCTGGAGAGTCTTGGCAGTCCGTATCAAATTGCGGGCCTTGAATTGACAGTCACGCCCTCCATCGGTATCACCATCTGGCCTGACGATGGTGCAGACTTGGCGAGTTTGGTCAAAAACGCCGATCTGGCGATGTATCACTCCAAGGCCGAGGGCCGCAACCAGGTTAGTTTTTTTCGCGCCGAGATGAATGAAAGGGTAGTCGAACGATTGTCGATTGAGAATGCGCTGCGCCGGGCTTTATCGAAAAACGAATTCAGTCTTGTCTATCAACCGATATTTCATTTGCCCGAAAAACGCATCGTCGGCGTGGAAGCGTTACTGCGCTGGAACAGCGAGACGCTCGGTGCAGTCTCGCCGGCGCGCTTCATTCCCGTTGCGGAAGAAACCGGTCTGATCGTTGCTATTGGCAACTGGGTCGCCAGGGAAGCGACGCGTCAATTGCGAGCGTGGCGCGAGGCGGGGCTCGATCATTTTTCGGTGACGATCAATGTATCTGCCGTGCAGTTCAAAACGCGCCGATTGGTCGATGTATTGCTGGCAGCCGTCAATGAAAACGCGCTCAGCGCCAGTGATATTGAAATCGAGCTCACCGAAACCGCGTTGGTTAGCGAAGGCGACACCACCATGAGTACGCTTTACGAAATGGTGGAGGCCGGGTTTCAGCTGGTGGTCGATGATTTCGGCACCGGCTACTCCAATCTCGGCTATCTCAGGCGTTTTGATATTGCGAAGCTGAAAATTGACCAATCGTTTGTACGCAACATCACCACCAACCCGAACGACGCTGCGATTACGCGCGGTATTATCAGTCTGGCTAAAAGTCTAGGCATGCGCGTAGTGGCCGAAGGAGTGGAACACGCAGCGCAAATGGATTTTTTGTTGGCAGCGGGCTGCGAGGAGGCGCAGGGCTATTTACTGTCGAAGCCGCTGCCGCCCATGGTGCTGCAAGAGAAATATTGAGCGTGACGTGCTATCGTTAATGTAATTTTTCAATTCAAAGTAGTGACATGCCGACCTACAAACTCCAGGTACAAGCAGACGACGCCAACGCCACGCTTTGGCGCGATGTGAAATCGTCTGCGGGTACGCTGCTGGTATTTCAGGACGAGAATCAGGCACGCGCCAAACTCGAAGAATTATTTCCCGTGTTGGTCAAGCTGGAAAAATTTCACGCAGGTCCCAAGCGCACGCGGGTGATTATTGTTAACCCATACTCGGATATCGACGCCGAAAAGGAAAAATGAACATGGAATATCGACGTTTAGGCCGCGCAGGATTGCGTGTCTCCGCTCTGTCTTTCGGAAGCTGGGTCACCTACGGAACGCAGCTTGATGAATCGGCCGCGCTTAATCTGATGGCCGCCGCGCGCGACCACGGCGTGAATTTTTTTAACAACGCCAAGGTTTACGCAAACGGCAAGTCGGAAACACTGATGGGGCTGGCATTAAAAAAACTCGGCTGGGATCGATTGACGTACGTGGTGACGACCAAGTTTTTCTGGGGGCTGCCCGCTAAATTCGGTGATGGCGTGAATGAAAAAAACACACTGAACCGGAAGTATCTGCTCAACGCGATTGACGCATCCCTGCAACGACTGCAGCTTGACTACGTCGATATCGCCTATTGCCATCGGCCGGATGCCAATACGCCGCTCGAGGAGACGGTGTTTGCGATGCACGACATGATCAGTCGCGGCAAGGCGAACTACTGGGGCACGTCGGAGTGGAGCGCCGCAGACATCATGGGCGCATGGCAAATCGCCGACAAACACCATCTGCACAAGCCCATCGTTGAGCAGCCGGAATACAATTTATTTCATCGTAAAAAAGTCGAGCAAGAATACGCGCGGCTCTATGGAGAAATCGGCTTGGGTACCACCACCTGGAGCCCGCTCGCGTCGGGTTTGCTGACGGGCAAATACGCCAAAGGCGTGCCCGTCGACAGTCGCGGCAGCCTGAAAAATATGGCGTGGATGCAGGAGAGCCTGCTTGATCCTGCGAAGAATGCCATCGTCGCAAAACTCGGCATCGTCGCGCAGGATCTCGGCTGCACGACGGCGCAATTGGCCATTGCGTGGTGTCTGAAAAATCCACATGTCTCCACCGTCATCACCGGTGCCTCGCGCGTGGAGCAGGTCGCTGAAAACATGAAAGCGCTTGCGGTTTCAGCACTATTGACGCCGGACGTGATGGCACGCATTCAGGCAATCGTGGGAGACGCGCACCAATGACAACTGATCCGCTGATGACAGGGACATTTGCCCACAAAGAGCTGGAACGTGGCTCCCAGCCACGCCATCCGGCGAGCGACCTGACCGTGCGACTCGACCAGACATGGCGCATTCTCAATTTGAATCAGGATCTTATTCGCTCGGCTGACCAAAAAATATATTTGCTGATCGTCATGTCCACGTTGCTGGTTTCCTACGTGGCCGCCAACATTGAAAAAATCGGCAAAATCGGCCCCCTGCAATATGGCTTGCTTGCGGTGTTTATTCTGGTCAGCGGCGTGTTCTATTTTTTCGCGTTATCGACACTTTTTCCGCGCAAGAGTCCGGCATCGTCAAAGGCGAACGCGAGTTTGATATTTTTCGGTGACATCGCTACGCGCTCGAGCGCGGAACATTACATTAACGATATTGGTGGCATTCCGCTCGATAGCTTGTTCGATGACCTCGCAAGGCAGATATATCTTGTCTCACATGTTGCCACCAACAAATACCTGGCCTACCGTCGCGCGTGGCGGGCGATACTTGTCGAGGTGAGTTTGTTCGTGGTGCTGGCGATGAGCATGGCGGTGTCGCGCGGTTAGTGGACGGGACTTGCAATGGAAATGAAAAAAGTAAATACCGCAAATCTGCGTGCCATCGGCTACGACGACAAGCGGCGTGTATTGGTAATCGAGCAGTCGGTCGGCACCTACGAATACGCGAACGTATCACCCGAAATCTGGCGGCGATTTTCCACCGCTTCGTCGCTGGCAAGTTTTTTTCGCGACAATATCGACGAAGAGTTCAACAAGCGGCGCGTCAAGTAGACAACACCAGCACCGGCGCGGTTGACAGGCGACAAATGGCTGAAACGCCGCGCCAATCATAGGGTCTGGCAAGATAACGCCATTATCCCCGCTCTGTCACACTCCGCTCGTCGGGAAACTTGCCCAAATCCACGCGCGGCAACGGCCTCCATCCCTTCGCCCGGTGCTCAGCTTCGACCGTCGTAAAGATGCCACCACGCACCCAGAATTTTGCCGTCAATCTGGCGAAGCGCGGCGCGATTGTTTTAACGATGTCGTCGAGGATTTCGTTCGTCACGGCCTCGTGAAATTTGCCTTCATCGCGGAATGACCAGATATAAAGCTTCAGGCTTTTCAGCTCTACGCAGCGCTTGCCTGGTATGTAGTCGAGATAAAGCGTGGCGAAATCGGGCTGGCCGGTCATCGGGCAGAGGCAGGTGAATTCGGGGATTTGCATGTGGATCACAAAATCGCGTTGCGGCTGCGGATTGGGAAATGTCTCCAGCATTTTCGTTGCCAGCGCGGTGGGCTTGTCACCCAATTTTGTAAGATGTGACATTGATTCTTTACCGCTCAATGACTTAGCGGCAGCTTTTGACGTGGATTCTTTTTTTCGAGGAGCCTTCATGGTTTTGCCTATGTCGTTACGTTAAAATCTACGTCATTGTATTTCACCGAACCCGCCCGGCGCTACGTTGGCGCGGGTTTTGTGCAATTTGAGCGGTACGCTGGATAAAATCAGGGAAACGAGTGCGTCTCACACAAATTAAACTTGCCGGTTTCAAATCGTTCGTCGATCCAACCTCGATTCTCGTGCCCGGCCAACTCGTCGGCGTGGTCGGGCCCAACGGCTGCGGAAAATCGAACGTGATCGACGCGGTGCGCTGGGTGCTCGGTGAATCTTCCGCCAAGCATCTGCGCGGCGAAAAAATGGAAGACGTGATTTTCAACGGTACCAGCACCCGTAAGCCCGGTGGCCGCGCGGCTGTGGAATTGGTGTTCGACAATTCGCTGGGTCGCGTCGGTGGCCAATGGGGGCAATACAGCGAAATTTCTGTCAAGCGCGTTCTCACCCGTGACGGCAATTCGGACTATTACATCAACGGCCAGCACGTGCGCCGTCGCGACATCACCGATATTTTCTTAGGGACTGGCCTGGGGCCACGCGCCTACGCAATCATCGAGCAGGGCATGATCTCGCGCGTGATTACTTCGAAGCCGGAAGAGTTGCGGGTGTTTCTGGAAGAAGTGGCGGGTGTTTCCAAGTACCGCGAACGCCGTCGTGAAACGCAATCGCGTCTGGAAGACTCAAAAGAAAATTTGAATCGCGTCAGCGACATTCTCTCCGAGCTGGATAAGCAGGTGACGAAGCTCACCGATCAGGCCGCCGTGGCGGCGCAGTACAACGAGTTCAATACCGAATTAAAGCTCAATGAGAACTTGTGGGCCTACACCAAGCAGCGCGAAGTAAAAGCCGCAAAGGAGCGCTACGCCAACGAGATCATTAAAACCGAGTCCGGATTCGAAGGCGAAACCGCCAAGCTGCGTGAAGTCGAAGCCGAGCTCGATAAATTGCGTCAGGATCACTACACCGAAACCGATCAGCTCTCACACGCCCAAGCCGCGATGTTTGAAGCCAACACCAAGGTGGTTCAGCTTGAGCAGGAGATTAATTATCTTGGCGATAACCGGCGACGACTGACCGCGCAAATTGCCGCCTTCGTGATGCAAATTTCCGAAGTCGAAACGAATCGCGAATCGACCGCAAACGAGCTTGATCGCTGGCATCGCGAATTGGCAAGCGGCATTGACCGTGTCGGTGAAGCACGTGAGCGCGCTGAAGTTGTTCGCAATGAGATCCCGGCGTTCGAAGAAAAATTGCGCGAAGCCGCCAATATGGTGCGCACCAGTGAAAACGAAGTTCGTGCCGCCGAGCAGGGACAGGCGATTGAAGAAGCACGCGAATCGAACGCGCTGAAAATTCTTTCGCAATTGGAGCAGCGCAAAAATCGCCTCACCACCGAAAACATGAATCTGGTGGTGCCCGAGCCGGATGCGTTGAACAACGTCGAGGCCGAGCGCGCAGAAGCGCAGGAAGTGTTGTTGCAGTTCGAAGAAAAACTCACTGATGCAGAAAAACGTCTCGCTGATCTGGAAGCGCAGCGGAAAATTTCTGTTGATGCCATCGGCAACGCCACGCGCGAACTGGCGCGTATCGAGGCGGCATTGCTGGCACTGCAAAACCAGCAGGCGCGGCTGGACAACAACAATCGTCTGGCGATGTGGCTGTCCAAGTATCAACTGGATAACGCGCCGCGTTTATGGCAGGCCATCAAGATACGTGAAGGCTGGGAAGACGCACTGGAGTCGGCGCTGGGATTGAAGCTGAACGCGATCAAGGTCGGCGATTCCTCAATGATCGATCGCGTCGCGGGCGATCCGCCACCGGGCAGCGTGTCGCTGTATTTCGAAAACGGCAGTTCAGCGGCGACTGCGTCATCGGGATTCACGCCCTTGTCGGATTGGGTCACGGCCGACAATCCGGCGGTGATGCCATTCGTCCGCGAGTGCCTCGCCAATGTGTTTGTGCTGGAGAATGAAAGCGAAGCCCGCCTCACCGATACCCAGGAAACGCTGCGCGATTTGCGTACGCGCATCCAGGAAACCACGAATCGCGAACACGCGTTGCAGTTGGAGACCCTGAAGCTTTCCCAGGCGGTCGCGCAGGC
>JANMPY010000476.1:0-1514 GCA_031370095.1 Betaproteobacteria bacterium | reverse complement strand
GCCGACAGCGCTGATGATCGACACCGCGCCACCGCACAAGAGTGAGGCCAGCAGCGGAATCACTTTGCCGCGCAGCGCGCTCCAGCTCTGGTAAATCGGCACGGCCAGCGCAACCGTCGCGGTGCCGAGCAAAAAATGTATGAACTGCGCGCCTTCGAAATATTTTGCATACGGCATGTCGATGAGCCAGATGCCGAACGCGACGATTGCGACTGCAATTGCAACGGGGTTGGCAAACGGTTGCCGATTTGTACGCTCATATATCGTCACGCCTGCCTCGTAGGCGGCGAGCGTCAGCAGCAACGCGAACAAGGGGCTACCGGCGAGATAGACCCAGATTTCGGCAATCGGCAACTGCGGTGTCACGATTTCGAGCCGGGCCAGAATCGCAATACCGCGGCGCTTACCGCCACGGTCGCGATCACGCTCACCACCAGCGCAACACTCACCGCCCAGAAATGGATTTTAAGTTGCGGCCAAAACATCACCACGCCAACGGCGGCCGGGACAAACAAAAGTCCCAAATGTTTGGTAAGCGCAGCGGCCACGGTGTCAATCGGCGCATCAACCTTGCCGCGCCGGATTAAAAAACCTAGCAACAACACCAGGCCAATGACCGGGCCCGGGATCGGCAGCACGAAGAGGCGCGTAAAGATTTCCCCCGCGCCCTGAAAACCGAGCAGGATGATCAGGCCGCGAATCAACGGAGCCGGCTGTTGCGCGTAGCGCGCTGCGTCAAAATTTTGTCCCGAGCAGCTTCAGCACGGCTTTTAATTCTGCCGGCTTCACGGGTGTAATCGAAAGTCGATTGCCGCGTTGCAGCGTGGTCATGTCGGCGAGTGCAGCTTGTTCGCGCATTTCAGCGAGCGACAGCAGGCGCGTTTTTTTTGTAAGCTTCACGTCGACCAGCATCCAGCGCGGGGTTTCGCGCGTTGCTTTCGGGTCGAAATATTTGCTTTTTTTATCCCACTGCGTTTCGTCCGGATAGGCGGCACTTGCCACGTGCGCGAGCCCGACGATGCCGGGCTCGGGACACGAGGAATGATAAAACAGTACTTCGTCGCCGACTTTCATCTGGTCGCGCATGAAATTGCGCGCCAGATAATTGCGCACCCCAAACCACGGCACGGTCTGGTTTTTTGCCTTGACGAGATCGTCAATGGAAAATTCTTCCGGCTCGGACTTCATCAACCAGCAGGCCATGATTTACGTTTGGGGAATTAAAAAAACGCTGCTAAATAACATGGCGCTTGAGTGTTCGCTTAGGCCCGCACTCTTGAACCAAGGGTTCAAGGCGGTCGCTCACCGGATGCCTTCAGGTACGTCCGCGTGGGACGCGCACACCAGCATCACTTGGGCAAGCGTCCATCGACTAACAGTCTATCGGTTCAAAGGATCTAAGACCTAAGCGAACGCTGAAACGCCATGCATCAATCACATGATAGCCGCATTGCGCAGCCGATTTTCGTCCCACTAAAAAAGTTTTTCCTGATCCGAAATCGCTTTTTCAATAA
>JANMPY010000471.1:0-4622 GCA_031370095.1 Betaproteobacteria bacterium | reverse complement strand
AGCGATCCGGTGTCACTTTGATGCTGAAGCGCCAGCGCTCGGGTTCGCTGGTCTTGAAGTAGGCGAAGTTTATTTTGTCCAGCGAGTAGACCAGGATGTTGTAAGGGTCGGGCAATAGCCGCTCGTTGGTGCCTGGCAGATTTTGGCAGAATTTCCTTAGCTGTTTTACGTTCACGGCTGATCGCGTTTTCGCGCGCCACGCGCGAGACCTGCGTTCGATGTCATCAAGGCAACAACTGCTTCGCAAAAGTCTCGGCATCAATATTCGCGCCGCACACAACGACCCCCACGCTTTTCCCCTCAAGTCGCGTGCGCAGCGGATACATCAGTGCGGCGAGCGCCGCTGCTCCCGCCGGTTCGACCACGAGCTTGGCCGCGCGAAAGAGTAGCCGCATCGCGTCCCGAATCTGGTCGTCATTCACCAGCACGACTTCATCGACGAAGCGGCGATTGAGCGCGAACGAATAGGGCTCGCAGCGCGGCGCGCCTAGCGAGTCGGCGATGGTGCGTACGGCATCAATCGACTGCGGCGTGCCCGCCTTGAAGCTGCGACTTAAGGTGTCAGCGCCTTCCGGTTCGACCACATAGACGGCGGTATTGGGGCTCATCTGTTTCACCGCACACGCAACGCCTGCTGTCAATCCGCCGCCACCGGCAGCGACAATCACCGCGTCGAGCGAAGCGCCAGCTGCGCGAATCTGATCGATGAATTCAAGCCCGACCGACGCCGTGCCAAGCGCCGTCTTTGAGCCTTCATAAGGGTGTACAAACGTGCGACCTTCGGTGGCTTCAATTTCCTTCACGCGCGCGAAAGCGTCGTGAACATTGTCGACCAGCTCGACGGTGGCACCGAGCTCGCGGCACACCTGCACGCGAAAAGGATTGGCGTTTTTCGGCATCACCACTTTCGCGGTGGTGCCCAATTTGCGCGCGCAGTAGCCGAGCGAGATGGCGTGATTACCGGCCGAGACGCCTGTGACACCGCGTTGAAGTGCAGCCGCATCGAGGTCGAGCATTACCGAAAGCGCGCCGCGCGGCTTGAAGCTGCCGGTGCGCTGGAACAGTTCCTCTTTCAACCACACCCGCGTCGATGCACCGACCGCCGCTGCGAGCGCGTCATCCATCACAAGCCGGATGGGCGTCGTGATGACGAGATCACCCAGTCGCGCGCGGTTGGCGCGAATGGCATCAATGGTGGGGGCTTCAATCCGGGGTGCGTTCACGGGGCTTCCTCTTTTTTCACGAATGGGAATTCAATCGTTCGAGGCGCAAGTATCGCATCGGTGGCTGGTTAGAATTTATGCGGTCACTGGTTTTTTCCTGGCGTCCAGAGCGATCAGCCGCCAACTCGCACCAATCGCAAATGCGTAATCTCCGACGGCGCGCCAAAGCGTTTGGGCGGACCCCAGTAGCCGGTACCGCGGCTGACATAAACCCACAAGTCGTTCAGTCGATGCAGCCCGGCGGTAAAAGGCTGCTGCAGGCGAACGAAGAAATTCCACGGCCAGAATTGTCCGCCGTGCGTGTGGCCTGAAAGCTGAAGATGAAAGCCCGCGTTTGCGGCTTCAAACGCACTGCGGGGCTGGTGCGCCAGCAACACGCGAATCAAAACGTGGTCGGGCGCATCGGCAATGGCAACTTCAGGACTGCTGCGATGCGCGGGATCGAAATGATGCGCACTGACATCGGTAACGCCGGCAATTACCAATGCGGCAGTGTCATGCTTTAGTACGACGTGTTCATTCATCAGCACGCGCAACCCCAGGCGTCGCAACTCGGCAATCCATGCATGCGCGCCTGAGTAATACTCGTGATTGCCGGTGACAAAAAATGTCCCATGGCGCGACGACAGATTCGCGAGTGGTGAGACGTGGGGCCCGAGTTCCGCGACGCTGCCATCGACCAGATCACCGGTCACGGCAACCATGTCGGCATTGAGGCGGTTTACGGCCCTGACGATACTGTCGACGTATGGCCCTTTGATGGTGGGGCCGACATGAATGTCGGAGACCTGTGCAATGGTGAATCCATGCAGCGCGTCGGGTAGCCCGGCAATCGGCACGTCCACTTGCACGACCGACGCGGTGCGACGGGCATTCCACATGCCAATCACGGTGATGGCAAACGCGCATGAAGGCACCAATAGCGCCGTGGCCGTCGCCAATTCTCTTGAAGAAATTGCGTTGAACGAGACCCATGCGACTGGCAATATCCACGCGATCAGTGCCGCCAGCATCAGGAGAACGTCACGCAACACCGTCAACACAAACAGCGATGAGAACAGCCCCATCGCCGTCATGCTTGCCCACGATAAATAATTGGTGAAGCGAGAGGTATGGCGGCGGAAGTGAAGCCCCAAATGCATCAATACATAAGAAAGCATCAGCGTGATCGCCAGCGCCCACGCCGCTCCCGGCCACTTGGCGAGCGACGGGATGAGTCGCCAGCCCACATAAAAATGGAGCAACGCCGACAGTGCGAACAGAACGATGCGGTTCATGAGGGTTTGTAGATGAGCGCAAGTCGGGCGTTTTCAATGCCTGACAGTTGCAACCCAATCCGCTCACCCAAAAAAAGCGGCCCCACGAGGCCGCTTTTGCGGTACTTGATGCGACAACAATTACTGCCGCGGCTCACCTCGGCTATTGACCGCAATCGTGTCACCCGGAGGCGAGCTCATCTGAATCCGATGGTCGGTGCCGCGATAGTTGTAAGTCACATCCCAATATTCGGGTCGACCGTTCGACGTCGTTCTACAGCGTTGCACATCCTGATTGTAGCTGCCGCTGCCACCGTCGCGACCGGCGTTGCTGCCGATCAATGCGCCTGCAATCGCACCGCCCGCAGTCGCGACATCTTTACCGCGTCCACCGCCGACTTGATGACCCAGCACGCCGCCGATGAGAGCGCCGACAATGCCGCCGCCGATGTTTGGATCGCCGCGTTGCTGATCAACCACTTGTTCACGTTCGACCCAGCAGCGTTGTTCCGGCGTGCCCATGACGGCACGAACCGACGTCACCGGCACGTCATAGATACGCTCACTAGGACGACGACGGTAATCGTAGGTCGGTGCAGGCAGTGGTTCAGGCGCTTCGTTTTGGTAGGCGGCCTGCTGGTTTACCTGGCGCACTGAGGAAATGCGGTCGTTCATGCCCAAGCCGCTTAGAGAGTCGTAGCTGCCACGGCGCAACACCACACAGCGACCCTCAAAGCGCGCGTCGGAGCAAACCTCCCAGCGACCGCGCTCAACTACGACCGATGACGCACGGTCATTGAATCCCTGCCGTTCAAAATCCCGTATCTGTTGGCTCGTCGTGAACACACGACCACGGAAGCCTTCATTTTCGTAAAAGGTGATCTGCGCCGCTGCTTGTGTGGCGAGAAAAAGAGTCGTCGCGCCGAGAGCCGCTTTTAATTTCAAATTCATGGCTGTTTCTCCAAATGGTTGCCGCACGTTGGCGGTGAGTAGTTGTCATCGCTTACTTGCCGATGTTTCTCTGACTGTTACACGTTACGCTCGATCCCTGCGTCTCGGCATCGGCCAGCACCTACACGTGTGTAAGGATCTAACGCATCCGCTTGTAGGCGTTTGCTGACAAGGTGTCGAATAACGAAATATTCGTCATGCCAGCCTTCGCCGGGACGAAGACCCGCCTAATGACCAGCCTGAAATTTCACCTCAACGACATGCGCCCGATGATCGTCAACCAGCGTAATTGCCTTACCGGTTTGTGCGGCGCCATCTACCGTCACCGTCATATCGCCAATCCCTGCGCGATCGCTCTCATGCGTTTGTATAACGGCGATGTTGTAGACCGTCTCCCGATACCGGTATTGCATCGTAAAGCCCGGCCAGTCTGTCGGCAGACACGGCGCGAAATGCAGTTGGTCGATTTCAAGCCGTAGCCCCAATAGCGACTCAACGATCAGTCGATACATCCAGCCAGCCGAGCCGGTGTACCAGCTCCATCCACCGCGACCGGTGTGCGGCGTGACACCGTACACATCGGCGGCAATCACAAACGGCTCCACTTTGTATCTCGCCATTCTTTCAGGGCTTAATGCATGGTTCACCGGATTAATAATGGACGTGAGTTCCCAAGCGCGCCGATGATCGCCCAGCGCTGCAAATGCCATCGCCGCCCAGATTGCGCCGTGGGTATATTGGCCGCCATTTTCCCGTACACCCGGCACGTAGCCTCTGATGTAGCCTGGATCCAGAGTCGATTTATCGAACGGCGGATCGAGTAGCTGGATGACCGTGTCATCGCGACGCACGAGGCGCTTATCCAGCGAGTCCATCGCCGTCCGTACGCGCGCATCCTCGCCCACGCCCGATAGCACCGACCAGCTTTGCGCGATGGAATCAATCTGGCATTCGACATTATCTTTCGAGCCGAGCGGCGTGCCATCGTCAAAATACGCGCGCCTATACCACGCACCGTCCCAGCCATGCTGCTCGATATTGCGGGAAAGCTTTGCCCGCTCATCGACACAACGCTCAGCGAAGGCCGTATCGCCGTACAGCGTCGCAACACGTGTGAATTGCTGCAACACTTCACACAGGAAAAAGCCCAGCCAGATACTTTCTCCTTTGCCGTGTTTGCCCACCATGTTCA
>JANMPY010000468.1:0-2980 GCA_031370095.1 Betaproteobacteria bacterium | reverse complement strand
CCGGTTCTGCGCCAAAGTTCTTAAAACCCGCACCACTTATAATCGCAGCATGCCCACCCCCACTCTCCCACTGCGCCATTTCCTGCTGGCGCTGGCCGTGGTCGCGGTGTGGGGCAGCAACTTCGTGGTCATTCAGATCGCGATTGAAAAATTGCCGCCGCTGTTTTTTTCGGCACTGCGGTTTGCGTTTGCGTTTTTTCCGTTTGTCTTTTTTCTGCCGCGACCGGCTGTGCGCTGGCGCAATCTGGCGGCGTATGGGCTGCTGATTGGCGTGGGCCAATTTGGCTTGATGACGTTCGCGATGCACGGTCACATCACGCCGGGTCTCGCCTCGCTGGTGTTGCAGGCGCATGTGTTTTTCACGATTTTTCTGTCGATGTTTTTATTGGGCGAGCGGGTGCGACCGTTGCAATGGGTGGCACTTGGCGTGGCCACTTTCGGCATCGCCGTCATCGCCGTGCATACCGATGGCAACACCACGCTTGCAGGTCTTGCGATGGTGATCTTGGCTGCGGCGAGTTGGGGCGTTGGCAATATGGTTGCGCGCCGTGCGCTTAAGGTGAACATGCTCGCGTACGTCGCGTGGTCGAGCGTTTTCGCGGCGGTACCGTTGTTTATTTTGTCGTTGGTTTTCGAAGGCGCGCCAGCGATTTTGAACGGCATCAAGGCCGCGAATGTCGGCACCTGGGCCGCTGTGGCGTGGCAGTCAATTGCGAACGCCTTGTTCGGTTTCGCGGTGTGGGCGTGGTTGTTGGCGCGCTATCCCGCCGCGACAGTGTCGCCGATCTCGTTGCTGGTGCCGGTGGTCGGCATGACGGCGGCCAGTGTGATTCTTGGTGAGCCGATGCCGATGTGGAAACTGGCGGCGATGGCGCTGGTGATGGCGGGGCTTGCGTTGAATTTTTGGAAGGGGTTTTCGCGGAGCGAGAAAGCGATCACGCCAGATGATAAACGCTAGCACCGGCGAGGCTTTCAGGCATAAAATGCTCGAAACGCCGCACCAATGCTGCTTCTACGTCATTTTATGCCAAGTAAAACGCCATCAAAACGGCAACGGCACATCCGGCTTCACGGCGGTCAACACCCGCCGAAAATCTTCCTGAATGCGTTTTAGCGCGGCGTCCGTTTCCGCTTCAAACCGCAGCACGATCACCGGTGTCGTGTTCGATGCGCGGGCGAGACCGAAGCCATCGGCATATTCCACGCGCACGCCATCGATGGTGATGATCTCGGTGGCACCTTCAAATTTTCCGGTTTGGCGAATTTGCTCGACCAGCGCATGCGGCTCGCCCTCTTTGAGCGGCCAATTTAATTCCGGCGTTGAGATCGCATCGGGCAGTGCCTTCAACGGCGCGTTTGCGTTAGCCACTTTGCTGACGATTTCAAGCAAGCGCGCGCCGCAATATAGCGCGTCGTCGAATCCATACCAGCGTTCCTTGAAAAATACGTGCCCGCTCATTTCGCCGCCGAGCGGCGCGCCAGTTTGTTTCATCTTGAGTTTGATCAGCGAATGCCCGGTCTTGTACATGGTGGGCTTGCCGCCGTGCTGCTTAATCCAGATCGGCAAATTGCGCGAGCATTTCACATCAAAGATGACTTCGCCACCCGGCACGCGGCTCAACACATCGGCCGCGAACAACATGATCTGCCGGTCGGGGAAAATAATTTCGCCGTCCTTGGTCACCACGCCCAGCCGGTCGCCGTCGCCGTCGAAAGCCAGTCCCAGTTCGGCGTCGGTTTCTTTCAGGACGCGGATCACGTCAGCCAGATTTTTTGGCTGCGACGGATCGGGATGATGATTCGGGAAATTGCCATCGACGTCGCAGAACAGCTCGATCACTTCGCAGCCCATTGCGCGAAACAGTTTCGGTGCATACGCGCCCGGCGCGCCGTTGCCGCAATCGACAACGACCTTCATGGGTCGTGAAAGCTTGGCGTCGCCGACGATGCGCGCAATGTAGGCCTCACTAAGATCGCGGGTTTCAACGCTGCCCGTTTTGCCATTTTCGGCAGTCAAAAAATCATCGGCCTCGATGCGACGTTTCAAATCCTGAATCGCCTCAAGTGCCAGGGTCTCACCCTGAATCACCATCTTGATGCCGTTGTAGTCGGGCGGATTATGTGAGCCGGTAATCATCACGCCCAAGCCGGTGTTGAAATGATATGCCGCGAAATACACCATTGGTGTCGCGACCATGCCGATGTTGATCACGTTAATCCCCGTCGACTGGATGCCACGCGCCAACGCGTCCGCAAAGGCAGGCCCTGAGAGCCGGCCGTCATAGCCAATACTGATGACCGTGCCGCCGCGACGACGCGCCTCGGAGCCCAGCGCACGACCAACCAGCTCGACGGTTTCGGATGTGAGTGATTTGCCGACAATGCCACGTATGTCATAGGCTTTGAATATTTCTGCTGCAACTTGAGACATGAATTAATTCCTGTGGTCGATAAAATGAAAAACCCGTTTCGCCAGCCATCCGCCGTCACCGGGAAAGCGGCCGGATATAAATCCGACGTGGCCACCCGCGTCAGGGAAATGGCGCGTAACGCTTGATGATACCTGTGCGGCAGTCGGTAACGCGGCAGCCGGCAGAAATGGATCGTTGAGCGCGTTCAGCACCAGCGTCGGCACCCTCACATCAATCAGCCCGGGCTTGGCCGACGCGCGCGTCCAATAGTCATCGGTGTCGCGATAGCCGTGCAGCGGTGCGGTGACTTCGTTATCGAATTCACGCAATGTCCGCGCCCGCATCGCGATGTCAGCGTTGAATATTCCCGGATGATGGGCGAGTTTGGACAGCGATTTTTTCTTCATCGTCGCCAGAAAATTCTTCGTGTACACCCTGCAGAATCCGCGCTCCAGTGCGCCGCCGGCCGCAGTAAGATCCATCGGTGCAGAAATCGCGATGGCAGCATCGGCGATGCGCAACGCCGCGCTGCCCTGCTCGCCAAGCCACTTCAGCGTGGCGTTGCCGCC
>JANMPY010000456.1:0-2891 GCA_031370095.1 Betaproteobacteria bacterium | reverse complement strand
ATCCACGATTATGCAGCGCTTGATCCCGACACCTCCATGAATCCCTATTCGCTCGTCGCCGCCCAACGCGCGGCGGGTGTGGTCGTGAAGGGTGTTGATATGGTGATGGTGGGTGAGATTGGCAATGTGTTTTGCGCGGTGCGCCCGTGCGGTCATCACGCCACCTACAACCAACCGATGGGATTTTGTATTTTCAATAACGTCGCCGTCGGCGCGGTTCACGCTCTCGACGCGCACCAGCTTGATCGTGTCGCGATTCTCGATTTTGATGTGCATCACGGCAATGGCACCGAGGATATTTTTCATGACGATGAGCGCGTCATGTTTTGCTCAAGCTTTGAGCATCCTTTTTATCCCGGCACCGGTGCCGATAGCGGCAACAGCCACATCATTCCCACGCCACTTGCTGCGCGCACCGCCGGGCCCGCGTTTCGCGATGCGATTGAGCGCACCTGGTTTCCTGCGTTGGCGCGATTCAGGCCGCAACTGATCATCATCTCCGCCGGCTTCGACGCGCACATCGACGACCCGCTCGCCTATCTTGAGTTGGTTGAAGATGACTACACGTGGATCACGCAACGCATCCGCGAGATTGCTGACACCCACGCCGAAGGACGGATAATTTCCGCGCTCGAAGGCGGCTATGACTTGGGAGCGCTGGGGCGCAGCGCGGTCGCGCACGTACAAGAGCTGATGTAGCAAGGTCTAGTACTGGCGCAGTGTTCAGGCATAAAATGCCTGGAAATGCGCGCCGAATGGCGATCTACGCATTTGGTATTTCTAAAAAAACTTGAAATTGTCTTCCCGGCCTTCGCCGGTACGACAGAGTTTTTAGATGTTCCCATTTGCATGGAAGCTTCTTGCCGCGCGCGTTCAGCCGCAATTTTCGCGTTTTTTTTCGCGTCACCATGATTTCCCCGGCGTGGCTGCCCCTGCAAAACTGAAATGACTTGACTATTTGGGATAAAATTCCCACAATGTATTTGACGCATGCTTTCGGTCGCAAATCGATTCAACGCGCTGACTCGCGTCATCCACATTTTACGCAGCGTCATTTTCGGGGAGTAAATCAAATGAAACGTTCCACACTGTTGATCTGGGTTTTGCTGTTGATGGCGGGCACCATCGGATTGGCGCGCGCAGGTGTCGATGATGGCCGTGGCAAGGAATGGATGCAGCTACCTGCAACAGTGGGCTTGAGCTGGAATGCGACGGCGCAAGTTTGCCCGCAAGACGGTGCAACCGCGTGTGTGGGAACCGCGGCGGGACGCAACATCAACGACTGGGTGTGGGCGACCGATGCACAGGTGCTGCAACTTTTCAGCATTTTTGAGCCCGCCATGCTGACCAATCGTTCGGTCGGCGGCATCGCGTATTTCAGCACTGCCGAATTGTTTCTGTCCGCGTTCCAGCCCACGCAGTCGTTTTGCATCACCTACTCGTGCGGCGCGTACGGCGCGGGATGGACATCGAGCAAGGATGACGCGGGCGCACCTATTTTTGGTGCGGTGGGGTGGGGCACGACACCAGTGTCCGTGTCAGGCAGTTTTGGTGTTGGCCCGGCAGCCAGTGCAGATGAGGGCCTGCGCGAACGCGGCCTCTGGCTCTGGCGAGCCACCGGTCCCGGCGCATTCGCATACGACGATGCAGGCCAGGTCGCGTCACCGGCAGGCGGCATCGCGGTCGCGAATGTACTGGCGAACGACTGGATTGGCGGTGCACGCGCAGCCGTTGCCAACGTCACGCTCGTGCAGGTATCGTCCACACATGCAGGCATCACGCTTGATGTCAGCGACGGATCGGTTGATGTCGCGGCAGCGACGCCGGCTGGCAGCTATGCGCTGATTTACCGGATGTGCGATATCGTCGATCCGGCAAACTGCGATGATGCGCAAGTCGCCGTCGGGGTCAATCCATACGTACTCAATGCGGTGAACGATTCGGGCTGGGCGTCACCGTCGACCGGTGGCATTGCGGTGGCAAACGTACTCGCCAACGACACGCTCTCCGGCACGCGCGCCACATTCGCGAATGTGAATTTATCACTCGTCTCAGTGTCACCGGTAAACGCTGGCGTCACGCTCGATCCAGCGGATGGTTCGGTCAACGTGGCGCGCGGCACGCCGCTGGGCGCTTACGCAGTTGTCTATCAAATCTGCGACAAAACCAATCTTGCCAACTGCGCGCAGGCGACGGCGTCCATCGCGGTTAGAAACTATGTGATTGATGCGGTCGATGACAGCGTACGTGCGTCCGGAAAAACCGGCGGCACGGTGATTGCGAGTGTTTTGGCGAACGACACGTTAAACGGCTCAGCCGTCACGACCGCGACGGTGCAGCTTTCACAGGTGTCCGCGCCGATACCTGGCATAACGCTCAGTCTCTCGACGGGTGCGATTTCGGTGAAACCGAAAACGACGTCGGGCCTCTACAGTCTTGTCTACCAAATCTGCGAAATCGCGAGCACGAGTAACTGCGATGTGGCGACTGTCGCGCTCGACCTTAGCGGGCGCAGTCGTTAGCAGAGGAAATATGATCCCTGCGGTCGCGACGCGCGATGCGACCGCAGGATTCACGCGCAGCCTTACCAAAAAAATGCGCGGTGCATCACCAAAACAGATTTCTCCTGATATAAAAAAGTGCATTGACGATTCGGAAAATTGGGCATAAATTCATCGCTGGGATAATTTTCCCAAAATAAAACACACCAGCTATCGCGTAGAGAATTAATAACAAAACTGCATGTCACGCTGCACACGTTTCGTCGAATTTGGGAAGTGCTGCAAAACAGAGGGGTGACGAATGAGAACGTTAAAACCGTTCGCTATCGCAAGTTTTGTGTGTGCCCTGGGACTATTGTGGGCTGGTCAGGCAATGGCGGCAGAAGAGGC
>JANMPY010000453.1:0-3075 GCA_031370095.1 Betaproteobacteria bacterium | reverse complement strand
TTGGATCTTCTCCGTTCAAGCCGTTTGGCGAGCCTGGCAGCGGCGTGCGCAGGTACGGGAAGGCATTGTCGAACTGACTGTCTTCAACCAGCGCGCCATCGGTGTACGGCAGGTTGGCGCTTGCCGGTTTGGCAGCACCCGCCGGCAACAGGTAGCCCATCGCGACACGCAATGTAATGTCGACCACATCGTCACCTGGGCGACGACCATTCGGGAAACCAGCGGGATCGCATCCGGCGTTGGTCAGGGTCAGTGCGCCGTTAACAAAACACGCTGCAGCGCCAAGACTGTTTTGTCGGCCTTTTGGCGTGGTCGGTAGCGCCGTGTTCAGGCGAATCATTTCCGCGCCCTGCACATTTTTCGGCTGGTTCACGTTGGCCACACCCGTCAGAAATGCCGCCACCAGGTCGGTACGCGGAAACACCTGAGGCGCTCTCACGCCATCGGCACCGAACAGGATTTCGAGCAAGGCAGGCAAGGTTGGATTGGTAACATAGTCAGCAAATTGACCGTCGTCCTTCGGCTCGCTCATGTTGAACTTGTCTTTGTCCTTGAGGCCGATGACGAGTTCGTTAACCAGTGGCATGCCGAGGCGCGACACTTGCACCATATTGCGGTCGAGGATAAGTTTTGCCAGCGGAACGTTGGCGACGAGGCGCGACTGTGGCAGGCTCGCCGTACTCCATACGCCGATGACAGGGTCTCCCGCCGTGGCCAGGCAGGCGATTGGCACTTCCATCGCGATGGAGGTGACGTTTTTATAAAGCAGGGTATTGGTGGACCCGGAGCGGCTGCCGATGACGCGTGCTGTCGGGATGTTCACCAGATCAAACACCTCACCCAGATTGACGCCAAAGCCTTCACGGCGCTGGCCGACGAATACTTTGGCAGGTGCTGCACAACCGGGAATATTGACGTTGTAAAAATGCCTGGCTGCATACGCAGGATAGTTGGGGATCGACTTGAGACCGATATTGTCGACGGGTTTGTCGAATTCGGTTGCGCCACCGGTGACGGCAGAGAGTTGCCCTGCACCGTTGCCGGTCTGACGGCGCTGACCACGGATCAGATTCACTGAGTAGGTTTCGCGAACGTTTAGCGCTGCTCCATTCACGTCTGCGATGGCACCGGCGTTATTGAGAGGGATGGCGACGGTCTTGCCGCCGATGTTGAGCGCGATGTCTTTGGACGTATTCTTGAATTTGAATTGAAACGTCATGTCTTCGCGGGCGTCACCGTTGTTGTCGATATGAATTTCATACACCGCATCCGGATCCATCTTGAAATAATTTGGTCCGCCGTACGAATCCTGCAAAGGAATGTAGTTGGCGATGAGGGTCACATAATCCTGCCGACCGGGCTCATAACTGCGGAATGCGTAGACGTCAGTGCCGTCGACTTTCGGCAATTGCGTGATCATCGGTGCTTCGCGGTGACTCGACGCAGCAGCAGGCAAAGACAAGCCGGCCAACGATGCCAGAACGGCGGTGGTAACGGACAACAGACGCATGCTCTTTGGTTTGTTCATGAAATCTCCATGTAACGGTGGTTGAAAGAAGGGCTTCCAGACGACGTTACGGGAGCGATTATTTTTTGGATGTAGGAAATTGGATATTTTTTTGACAAAACAAAAAAATAAATCAATACCCTGATTTGAGCGCGAAACAGGACAGACAAAATCGAAATTCTGTGTTAGTCGCGCGTGCGCGCGTCTGAATAAAATGGCTGCAAACGATTGCGCTTGCCTGCGTGGCGCTTGTCTGAGCGCGGCGAAGAATTCAGTGGGTGCTTGCGTTCGCGACGCTGGCAGTGATCGGTTTCAGCGTGCGAAAAAGCGCGTTAACTCACTAGCACCGGTGCGGATCCCAACCTATAAATGCCCTGAGAGCCTCACCGGCGCTAGAGTTCCCCAGGGCGAGCGCGGATGCGCGCAATGCATTCCGGGTGCCGCGTAAATTAACGACAGCCCTGGCCTCGAGCCTGCCGGGATAATCGGGCTCGCTAGTTCTGCTTGCGCAGCGCCTGCGGAATCAAACTGCGCTCGCCAACATTGAACGCACCTTCAATCATCAGCGCCATCACCGCAACCGGAATCGCGCCCGCCAGCAGCGTCGCATTGTCGTTCAACGCCAGTCCCGTGACGATGCGCTCACCAAACCCGCCGGCACCGATGAAGGCCGCGATGGTGGCGGTGCCGACATTGATGACTGCGGAAGTTTTTATGCCGGCCAAAATGGTCGGGCGCGCGAGCGGCAATTCGATCAAGCGGAGAATCATCGGCGGCGTCAAGCCGAGCGATTCGGCCGCTTGCTTTACGCCGCGCGGGATTTGGGTTAATCCGGCATGCGTGTTGCGCACAATCGGCAGCAGCGCGTAAACGGCGAGCGCGATGAAGGCGGGAATCAAACCGATGCGACCGGTGATGGGAATGAGAATGGCGAGGAGCGCGAGTGAGGGAATGGTTTGCAGCACGCCGGTGATGCCTAAGATGATGGTCTCGGCTGCAGGGTGACGCGCAGCAAAAATGCCCAGCGGGATGCCGATGGCGATGCTCGCGGTGAGCGACAAAAACACCAGCGCCAAATGCTCAGCAGCGAGCCGTGCGAAATCGGTGCCGAAAAGTTTTTGCCAAAAACTGTTGCCTTTACTCGCGCTCACTGCGGGATTTTTTTGTTCACTGGCAACTGCGTTTGCAGCAGTATTCGCCGTCGCGGCGTCAGGATTTTTGCCCGCTAAAAATTCGCGCGCAACATCGGCGAACGTTTTATTCTCAAGCTCCGCAGCAGCATTCATGCGGCGCATGGCCGCGTCTGAAATGCGGCCTTCGAGTGCCGTGATCGCCGCGAAAGTTTTAGGCAGGCGCGCGGGCAGATCGGCTTTGTGCAGTAGCACCGCATCGTAACGCGGGAAATATTGCTGATCGTCCGCCAGCACCGTCATCTGATATTTGCCGATCTTTGCATCGGTCGAATAAATATCGATCACATCGACCTGGCCTTGCGCGACGGCCTTATACGCGAGACCGTGATCCAGACCGCACAATGTGTCGAACGGTAACGCGTAAGTGCGTTTCAA
>JANMPY010000438.1:0-7089 GCA_031370095.1 Betaproteobacteria bacterium | reverse complement strand
GCCGAGCAATGCCCACGCCAGCGCGACACCGCCAATCGCAATCGATGCGACCAGCAGGCTCATGACGTACAGGTTCGGGCCCAGCAGGGTCGGCACCGCGACATACAAAACCGTAAGCGCCAACAGGATCGATGCGTTGCGTGCGTTCATGCGCGTGCCACTAACCCCGGCGTGCCGCGCTGCCAAACAAACCATTCGGCATCACGAACAACACCAGCAAAAATAAACCCATGCCGGCGATCTCCTGCAACGCGGAACTCAGCAGCGTGACCGTCAGCGCTTCGACCACACCCAGCAGCAACGCGCCCGCCAGCACGCCGGGAATGGAGCCAACACCCGCAAGGACGGTGATGATGAATGCCTTGACGGTGAGCGCATGCCCCAGCGGCGGCTGAATGACGCCGTAGCTGTACAGGGCGACACCGGCGAATGCGGCGAGGATGCCTGCAACCAAAAACGAAACAATTTCGGTGGTGCGTGGATTGATCCCCATCAGCTTGGCCGCGTCACGATTGCTGGCAACCGCCCGCACCGCGCGACCGTACCAGCTTTTTGATAACCACCACCAAAGCAGGCCCATCAACACGATACTCGCGATGAAAAAACCCAGCTCGCTGCGCATCGCGTAGAAAGGGCCGAGCACAACCGAATCTTGCAGCCACGCAGATTTGGTCGAACGAATGTCGGCTTTCCAGATCAGCAGAATGGCGTTGGTGAGCATCACGCCGATGCCATAGGTGAGGATCAGCGAATTGAGCTCGCGATCCTTTTGGATGCGATCCACCAAAAAATAAACCAGCACCGCTGAAATGCACACCACCACTAACGCAACTGGAATCGCGACGATTGGGCTTACGTTGAAACCTGACTCGACCGCGAAAGCCACGTAGGCGGCCAGCAGCACCAGCTCGCCGTGCGCCAGATTGATGACTTTCATGGTGCCGAATACGAGTGCCAATCCCAATGCGATGAGCGCATACGAGCCGCCTTGCAGCATCCCTGAATAGATGGCCTGGAAGATGAGTTCGGTCATGGAGTGCGGCTCGACGGTGATTGAATGAGGGAATCTATTTCCGATCCCCCTCTCCCTCTGTCCCTCTCCCACGAGGGGAGAGGCAAGAAGTAGCCCCCGCTCCCCTCGTGGGAGAGGGTCGGGGAGAGGGGGCTCATCGCGAAATCACCGTAAAAAATTTAATGCGTCAACAATCACCAAGGCACCGCCGGGAAATTCATCTTCCCCGTCGCGTTGTCTTTCGGCCAAACCACCGCCACTTTGCCGCTTTGATGTTGACCCATGCGGTGGCTGAAAAAAGGATTGTCGCCTTTGTCATCAAACTTCACGCGTCCAATCAGCGTATCGCGATCAGATTTGCGAACCTCAACCGCCAGGCCGCCCGACTTCAACGTGCCCGCATCGGCTGCGCGTGCAATCGCTTCAAACAGCAGCATCGATTGCACATAGCCAAACTGACCCAGATAATCGGGCTCTTTGTTGAACAGTTTTTTGTAGGTCTCGGCAAACTCTTTGCCTTCAGCAGTTTTAAATTCCGCCGGGAACGGCAGCAGTGCAGTGCCGTAAATATTGGGCATGAGATCCGGAAAATCAGACGCCATTTTTGCAGTCGCCAGTGACCACACACCGACCATCGCTTTTACATCGGGCTTCAACACCTTGGCCGCGCGAATAATGCCAACGTAGTCATTTTCATAGCCAACCATCGCGATGATTTCGGATTTATCCTGCAACTTCACTTTGTTGATGATGGGTTTGAAGTCTGTGATGGCAGGATCAAAAGAATGCAGCACGACCTTGACGCCTTTTGCTTTCAATATTTTTTCCACGTCTTTGGCAAGGTCAGCCGGTGCTTCCTTGGTCGAGGTCACAATCGACACCGATTTCGCATTCATGTCGGCGAGCAGACCGACCATCGCGGTCGAATACCCCGCAGTATTGTTGACGCGAAAGAAAGTCTTGTAGCCGCGCTGGGACAGATTTTCGTCCACCCCGCCGGATGTCATGTAGACCAGGCCAGCCTTGTTTGCTGCATCAGATGCCGGGCCGATATTGTTCGATCCATAGCCACCGGTGAGCGCCACCACGCCTTGCGACGCAAGTTTTTCGACAGCCGCCACTGCCTTGGCGGGCGATGACTCGTCATCGACGGTGATGATTTTGATTTTGTGTTTGCCGCTTCGCCGGTTGAATATGTCGGTCGCGACATCGATGCCCTCTTTCATGCCGGTGCCCACGCGCGCAAGCGTGCCGGTTAGCGGCACTTCGCTGCCGACAAGGAATTCCTCAGCGTGCGCGACATTGATGCCAAGGGCGAATCCCGCGACAACGATTGCTGCAATTTTTGTGTATGTTTTTTTCATTTTGTCCTCCAGCGTTTAAAGTTTCCGATTGCGCAATTATTTGCGATCCTTCTGCGCCATTTCCTTCAATTTATTCTTCAGTATCTTACCGGTCGGTGCCGCAGGCAATGCTTGCATGATAATAATTTCGCACGGACGTTTATACGGCGAGAGTTGGCTCGCCACGAACGCACTGATTTCTTCTGCTGTCGCCTGCTGTCCGGCTTTGAGTTCCACGAAGGCAACCACTTCTTCATTGCCCGCTGCATCGCGTCCCACGACTGCCGATTGCGACACGGCCGGGTGGCTGTTCAGCGCCGCCTCGACCTCGACAGGATACACGTTGAAGCCGGAACGAATGATGAGCTCCTTGGACCTACCGACGATGAACAAGGCACCATCCGCGTCGATCCGCCCAAGGTCGCCAGTTTTAAGCCAGCCGCCGATGATGACAGTTTGTGTCAACTGCGGATCGCGGTAATAGCCTTTCATGACATTCGGCCCTTGCAGCCACAACTCGCCTGGCTCTCCAATGGCAACGTCATGACCCTGGCTATCGACGATGCGCACGGTGACACCCGGAATTATTTCGCCGACCGAGCAATCAAGGCGTGGCCGTTCCAGTCGGGTCTGACTGACGGTGGGACCGCTTTCGGTCAAGCCATAACCGTTGTGTAGTGTGAGGCCCAGCCGAGCTTCCGACCGCGCTTTCAGCGCCGGATCGAGCGGCGATCCACCCGCATAGGTAAAGCGCAATTGCGGCGCACTAAAATTTTTATCGTCAGCAATCAGCTCAATCAATTTGGCGTACATCGCCGGCACGCCTTGAAATACCGTGATGGCGTCATTCATCAATGCGTGCGCCACATTCGGTGCTGCAAAACGCGTCGCAATTTGCAGGCAAGCTCCGGCAGTCAGTGTGCCGAGCGTCACTGAAGACAGGCCGTACACATGTGAAATCGGCAATACGCCGTAAGCGCGATCCGCGTTGGTGAGATGCCGCAGGAACGCCGAGACGGTCGCGACGTGCAAAAGATTGCGGTGAGTCAGCATCACGCCTTTCGGTTTCCCCGTCGTGCCGGTGGTGTAGACGAGTGCGGCAACTTGTTCTTCATTGCTGTCGAACACCGGTTCCGGCGCGCAGGAAGCATTGACTGCACACACCGACAATGGGCCGAGCAAGGCCCAATGCTGCAATGTCGCTGACAATCGCTTTGCATGCGCCATTGCATCGGACGATATGGCGCTGGTAAATAGCATCAGGCGCGCGCCGCTATTGTCCGCAATCGCATCGATTTCAGGTGCGGTGAGACGCGCGTTGACCAACACAAACCATGCGTCCAACTCTGCCACCGCAAATAGCAGCGCGACGACCGCCATGCAGTTTTCCGTGACGATGACGACCCGGTCGCCTGCCCGCACACCAATTTTTTGAAGTCGACTCTTTGCTTCAATGATGGCAACACCCAACTGCCGGTAAGTCCATTCCGACTCGCCATCGCGTAGCGCCAGGGCATCCGGCGTCTCGCGCGCCCAGCGTCTGGGAATATCGCTGATGCGTGCGGGTAGTGTCGGCAGTTCCATGTCTGCGGAAGCTTTCGATGCGATTAGCAATTAGTGTTTTGCCGCTCTGATCATATTGCGTGCAATCACCAACTGTTGAATCTGCGTGGTGCCTTCGTAGATGCGAAACAGCCGCACATCACGATAAAACCGCTCGATGGCGTAGTCCGAAACGTAGCCAGCACCACCATGAATCTGCACCGCGCGGTCAGCCACGCGACCACACATTTCGGAGGCGAATAATTTGCAGCACGATGCCTCCGTCGCCACATCTTCGCCTGCGTCACGGCGCCTGGCGGCATCGAGCACCATGCAGCGCGCCGCATAAATCTCCGCACGGCTATCTGCCAGCATTGCCTGGATCAATTGAAATTCGGCGATGGGTTTGCCAAATTGCTGCCGTTCCATCGCGTAGCGAAGTGCGTCGTCAAGCATGCGCGTCGCGGCTGCGACGCAAACGGCGGAGATATGCAAACGACCTTTATCCAGTACCCGCATCGCGGTCTTGAAGCCAATGCCTTCCTTGCCGCCAATCAGATTCGCGGCAGGCACGCGACAGTTTTCGAAATTGACGTCACACGTATGCGCGCCCTTTTGGCCCATCTTCACGTCCCATTTGCCGAGCGACAGACCGGGTGTGCCACGCTCAACAATGAAGGCCGAAATTCCGCCGGCGCTCTTGTTGGCAGGATCGGTGCGCGCCATCACCGTAAAGATGCCGGCCTCGGGGGCATTGGTGATGTAGCGTTTGGTGCCGTTGAGCACATAGTGGTCGCCATCACGCACCGCCGAACAACTCAGCGATGCAGCGTCAGATCCTGCGCCCGGCTCGGTCAACGCGAACGACCCCACCAGCTCACCCGCCGCCAGACGCGGCAGATAATATTCTTTTTGCGCGTCGGTTCCATCCATCAAAATCCCTTGCGAGCCAATGCCGTTGTTGGTGCCAATCAGCGAGCGAAATGCGGGCGAGGTTTGTCCCAACTCGAACGCCACCATCACCTCTTCTTCCATGGTCAGACCAAGGCCGCCGTATTGCTCGGGGATGGTGAAACCGAACAGGCCGAGCGACCTCATCTCCTGCACAATGTCATCCGGAATCTTGTCAGTTTCGGCGACGATGGACTCGTTCGGCATGAGCCGCTCACGAACGAAGCGTGATAGGCTATTCAGCAATACATTTAAGGTTTCCTGATCTCGAATCATCTTCATCTCGGTCTGAAATCGATACGCATGTCACGTAGTATTTTTATCATACCGCATGATTTTCTTTTAGCATCGCCAGTAAATATACGGGTAATAAAACAACATGCCAGTCACCCTAAACAAGCGGGATGAAATCGCGCTGATTTCGATCAACAACCCACCCGTCAATGCCATCAGTCAGGCGGTGCGCGCGGGCCTGCTCGATGCTTTGTCGAAAGCCATCGCGGACACCGATGTGCGGGCTATTGTTATTGCCTGCGAGGGCAAAACCTTCATCACGGGTGCAGATGTGCGCGAATTCAATCGCCCGCCAATGCCGCCGCATCTCGGCGATGTGATTCGCCTGATTGAAAATTCACCCAAGCCCATCATCGCCGCCATCCACGGCACCGCGCTGGGCGGTGGCTTCGAAGTCGCGCTCGGCTGTCATTTTCGGATTGCAGAGCCCCACGCAAAAGTGGGATTGCCCGAAGTGACGCTGGGCTTGTTGCCCGGTGCAGGCGGTACGCAACGGCTGCCCCGACTGATTGGGATAGAAGCGGCGCTCGACATGATTACCGGCGGTCGACCAATCAGCGCGCAAAAAGCTGTCGAGCTTGGCGCGATTGATGAGATCGCGTCTGGCGAATTAGTCAACGCTGCGGTAACACTCGCAAAGCGCATCATCACTGACGCGCGTCCCATTCGCCGCACGAGTGCATTAACGATCCAGCCGGATGCATCGATTTCGTTTGATGATCTTGAACGCGCGCTCGCAAAAAAATATCGTGGCCAGATCGCGCCTGTCGAATGCGTCAAGGCCATACGTGGCGCGGTGGAGTTGCCATTTGAAGACGGGCTCAAACGCGAACGGGAACTATTTTTGGCATTGAAAGCATCCTCACAATCAAAGGGATTGCGCCACGCTTTCTTTGGCGAACGTGAAGTCGCTAAGATTCCCGGTCTGCCGACCGATACCGCGACTCGCGAAATTCGCTCGGCGGCCGTCATCGGTGCGGGCACCATGGGCGGCGGCATTGCGATGTGCTTCGCCAACGCGGGCATTGCCGTCACGCTGCTCGATACGCAGCAAGACGCGCTGGATCGCGGCATCGCGACAATCAAAAAAAATTACGCGGCCACCGCTGCCAAAGGTGGCATCAGCGCGGCTGAAATGGAGGCTCGACTTTCGCTGATTACGGCATCGCTGGACTATGAAAAAATCCGCAATGCCGACCTTATCGTCGAAGCAGTGTTTGAAGATATTGACGTCAAAAAATCCACGTTCGCGCAAATTGATCGCGTTGCCAAACCCGGTGCAATCCTTGCCACCAACACTTCATATCTTGATGTCAGCAAGATTGCCTCGTTCACGCAGCGCCCGCAGGATGTCGTCGGTATGCATTTTTTCAGCCCGGCCAATGTGATGAAGCTGCTGGAAAATGTGCGCACGAAAAGCACCGCGCCGGACGTACTGGCCACCGTAATGCAGCTCGGTAAAAAGCTCGGCAAAGTCGCGGTGCTGGTGGGCGGGGCTGACGGCTTCGTCGGCAATCGCATGCTCGCACAACGTTCGCGCGAGGTGCTTTTTCTGCTTGAAGAGGGTGCACTGCCGCAACAGGTCGATAAAGTTCTTGTTGAATTCGGTTTCGCGATGGGGCCACTTGCCGTCAGTGATTTAGCGGGGCTTGATATCGGCTGGCGCAATCGCAAGTCGCGTGCGCATTTGAGGAAGCCAGGCGTGCGCGATTGCAATTTGCTCGACAAGGTCTGCGAGCTGGGTCGCTATGGCCAAAAGAGTAACGCAGGCTGGTATCGCTACGAGGCTGGCAGCCGCGTGGCGCATGCCGATCCCGTCATCGAGCGATTGATTGTCGATCATTCAAATGAACATGGCATGGTGCGCCGACAGATCAGCAACCAGGAAATTCTTGAGCGGTGTTTGTATTCGATGATTAACGAAGCCGCCAAAATTCTTCAGGAAGG
>JANMPY010000389.1:0-3517 GCA_031370095.1 Betaproteobacteria bacterium | reverse complement strand
GCCGATGCTGTGAGCATTCCACGACGGGTGATGCCGGTGTGTTGGCTGTGGCTGGGCACGTGAATGTGGTGATGATTTTCTTCGGTTGGTGCGGTAGGCGTAAGTAGCTTTGGCATGACAACTCCTTATATAAGTGGATTGGTTGCTTGGGTAGCGCTCACTGCATCGGACGCCGATGTACAACGGTATCCGTGTGCTGCTGAAACGAAATAACTTTGCCATCCTGAAATTTCCATACATGTACAAAAGGCGCTGTAAAACTCTTGCCCGTCGCTTTGTATTTGCCGCTGTATTTGCCGAGCGCGACGACGGTATTATCGTTGGCGATAAATTCATCGGGAACGGCAGCATAGCCATCCCACTCCCCACCAATTTTCATAAACACATTCTCAAGTACCGCATTGGGGCCAACAAAGGTGCCGCCATAGGGGCCACCTTCGGCTTCAACCCAGATCGCGTTTGGCGCAAGTGCACCAAGCACCGTTGGGATGTCGCCCTTGGCGAAGGCGGCATACAAGCCGCGAATAATTTCAGTGTTCTGATGCATGGTTTGTCTCCGTTGGTGATGCGTGATGAGTTTGCCGATTTATGTTGAAGCAACCTGCGACGCTACGCCGCCGTAAACCCGCCATCGATCATATGAATCCCGCCGGTACAGTAAGAGGCGTCGTCGCTCGCCAAAAACAAGGCGAGCTGCGCCACTTCTTCGTTGGTGCCGTAGCGCTGAAGTGCGATCTTGGTATTGAGGAAGTCACGCACGGCATCGGGATTGTCAGGCGAGAGTTGCGTTTCGATCGAACGAATCATCCGGTTGTCGATGGGCCCGGGCCCAATGGCATTGACGCGAATTTTCGATGCGCCCAATTCCAGCGCGACCGTTTTGACCAGGCCGTAGACCGCGTGTTTGCTGGCGATGTAGGGCGCGCCATTTGCCACACCGATCACGCCCGCGATGGATGAAAGTGCAATCATCGAGCCACTGCCGCGCGCTTTCATCGGCTCAACGCAGTATTTCATCGACAGCCACACGCCGATCACGTTGGTGCGCAGCACCTGCTCGAATTCCACCATACCCAGCGCCTCGATTGGCTTAATTGCCCCTTCCGTGCCTGCATTGGCGAGCAGGATGTCGACGCCACCAAAGGCCTTGACGGTTGCGGCGACTGCTGCCGCCGTCGCAGCTTCGTCGGTGGCATCGGCGACAAAATGCGCAAGATGTTTCGTTTCACCAAGCCGGTCGCAGGTTTCCTTGAGCTTTGCAGCCGAGCGCGCGACCAGCATGACGTTCGCTCCTTCTTGCAGGAATAATTTCGCAGTCGCTTCGCCGATGCCACCGGTTGCACCGGTGATGATGGCAACTTTTCCGTCCAGTCGTTTTTTGTATTCCGATGGTTGATTCATTTTTTCCCTGTTCAATTTTTCTACAGTTGATGGCTCGTTAATCCGACTCCATCAAGTGTCATAGGTGAGAATTTTTTCCCATGCAACCTCTAGAACTGGCGGGGCATTTCAGGCATTTATGCTCTGAAAGCCGCACCAGTGCTAGAGTTTAATCACTGTACAAGCGCGCTATCTGGACCGGTAGCTGCGCCGGGCAATGCTGGTCGAGCAGTCTCTGAAACGTGCGGCTAGTTTGCCTTCGGCTGAATTCGGGTCGGCAGCTGCATTGCCGTATGCGTTTGAGCCCTTGCCAAAAGTTTCGATGTCCTTGGTGCGACCGACCCAGATAAACGACTCGAGGTTGCTGCTATAGAACGGCGACATGATTTCGGCTTTGTAGCCTTTCGGCTCATAGAGCGTGTTGAAATCTTTTACGATGTCCGCATACTTGGTCATCGTGCAGCCTTCCTTCAGCTTTAATTCGATCACATCAATATAGTCAGCCGAAGCGATCAACGGACAGGCGAGCATTGCGAGTAACGGTGCGATTTTGAAAATATTTTTCATTTTGTAAACTCCTTGGTTGTGGGTGAATTTCAATTGCGTTGCTGGCTTGGCTGACTGCAATTGACTCGGTTGCCAGCGTATCGGGCCGCTTCAATCTTGGCGCTTGCTATTCCTTCGAAGTGCGCCCGCCGTGGTCGCCGATCATTACCCACTTGTCGCCCTGCTTCATCAGGATGTCAGTCCAGCGACCGGCGCTTTCTTTTTCCTTGCCTGCTTCATCCTTGGTAATTTGTACATAGTGGTAGTGCGCGAACGCGACATTGCCGTGGATCTTGATGCCAACAGGCTGCACGTCATAAATCAGCGTCTTCGAAGTCTTGTGGCCGTGGGTGATGAATTTCCTTGCCGCGTCCTTGCCACCCGGTACGGCGCGATGGTTATCCCAACCCATGTAGTCGGTGTGAAAGTACGAGAGGAAGCCTTCGGTATTGCCGGCCGCATCCAGTGCCCAATATGCCTCAACGTTTTTCCATACCTCCTTCTGCGGCGCAGACCACTCTTGCGCAAGCAGCGGGCTGGCTGTAAACATCATCAGGCTCGCCGCACAAAATACGGCGAAACCCCTGGTTAGATTTTTCAACATGGCTACTCCCTTGAATGCGTTGGAAGAGAAAATATTTTTCATTTGGCTAACTCCTTGGTTGTGGTGGACATCAATTGCGTTGCTGGCTTGGCTGATTGCAATTGACTCGGTCGCCAGCGTATCGGGCCGCTTCAATATTCATTTGCGTTTTGGTTTTGTGGTGCGTCGGCCAGACGCGGTGGTTTCTGTCCGGATACCATCACCGCATTTGTACAGGCAAAAAATCCACCTGATGTTGCCGCGCGGGAAAGACTCGCCTGCCAGCGCAACGACTGCTCGGCGTCAATCACGCCAGCGGCCAAGGCCTCAACGGCCAAATGATCCAGCCGCAGGATTTGGCGGGCGACGGCCACGTCGGTGATGAATACCGGATGCACATTGACGCGAATGTCCCGCAGCCCACGGCGGCAAAACATGCGATGCAGGTGTCGCCCGGAATAGGGATTGTTCATCATGTGTGCGGCGTGAAATTGCACCAGTCGGCGCTCAAGCTCAGGATCATCGGTGTCGATGGTGAGTGTCGCCCAGTCGCTGTCGACGACCACCAGTTGGCCGCCTGATTTGGTCACCCGCAGGATTTCGTCGAAGGCACGCTCAGGATCGAGTAAATGCTGAAACACCCGCTCACTGCGGCAGGCATCGAAATAGCCGCTGGGCCACGGCAGTGCGGCGGCGCTGGCGTGGTGATGCGAGACCCACCCGTCGACCTTTTCGGCCTTGGCGCGCGTGTCGGCTTCCCTAACCATCGCCACGTCGTAATCGACGCCGTGGACTTCGCCGTGTGACCCGACCATGCGACCGAGTGCGACGGTATCGGTGCCCGGCCCACAGCCCAGATCGAGTACCCGCGCGCCAGGGCGAAGCGCCATCTGTTCGAAACTCTGCTGTTTGATGCCAGCCACTAACGCCGCGGCCGTGTCGAGGTAGTCGGCGGTTACGTAGCCTTTGGGAGTACACATGGTTCTATTCCGGTTTGGTCGGGGTTTG
>JANMPY010000364.1:0-3058 GCA_031370095.1 Betaproteobacteria bacterium | reverse complement strand
CAAGGCCCAGCAAATGGCCTTCCTCATCAACGCGTACAACGGCTACACGCTCGAACTGATCCTGCAAAACTATCCGGTGAAATCGATCAAGGACATTGGCGGAACGTTCGATAACCGCTGGAAACGCAAATTCTTCAAGCTTCTCGGTCAGGATTCTTATCTCGACAAAATCGAGCATGAAATGTTGAGGAAAGCCGGTGTCTACAACGAAGTGCGTGTGCACTATGCGGCCAATTGCGCGTCAATCGGCTGCCCTGCATTGCGTGAAGAAGCCTACACGGCCGACCGCCTCGACAAGCAACTCGAAGAGCAGGCCGTGCGCTTTCTCTCCGACCGCTCGCGCAACCGCTACAAAAATGGCAAGTTGGAAGTGTCGATGATTTTCAAATGGTTCGACACCGACTGGAGCAGCGGCTACAAAGGCTTCGATGGCCAGACGCCAGCGATCACCAGTCGCGAAGAGTACTTCGCACGCTATGCGAAATTGCTGGCCGATAGTCCGTCGGATCAACAAGTCATTACCGACAAGAAAGCCGCGATTTCGCATCCAGAGTACGACTGGAGTTTGAACGTCGCGAATTAATTATGCGCAGGATCGCAGTCCGGATTAAAGCTAAGCTCAACTCGGCATACGCACGCCAAACCCCAGCATTGGTGCGGCTCATGGGCGATAAATGCCTGAAGAAGCGCGCTAATAATAGAGTTTGAGCGTTGTTGTCCATGGCGAACGCGTCGCTACAATGAAGCCATGCGACTCTCCATTGTCATCCCCGCGCTGAACGAAGCTGACCAAATCAGCACCACGCTCGCACCACTGCAAGCGATGCGCGCGCGTAGTGTTGAGGTAATTCTGGTCGATGGCGACAGTATAGACATAACGAAACAACTTGCCGCGTCGCTGGTTGATCGCGTAATCGACAGCGAACGCGGCCGCGCCAAACAAATGAACGCCGGTGCCAAAGCGGCAACAGGAGAGGCGCTGCTTTTTCTGCACGCAGATTCAACGGCACCGCCCGACGCCGATCAATTGATCCTCCGCAGCCTGCAATCAACATCGCGCGCATGGGGGCGATTCGACGTGTCGATCACGGGACAACATTTTTTTTTACCCGTCATCGCATGGTGCATGAATCACCGTTCGCAGTGGACCGGCATTGCGACCGGCGACCAGGGTTTGTTCATGACGGCTGACGCGTTCACGGCGGCGGGCGGCTTCGCTGATATACCGCTAATGGAGGATGTAGCAATGTGCGCGGTGCTGAAAAAAATCAGCCCGCCGCTTTGCCTCAAACAAAAAATCACCACCTCAGGTCGCCGCTGGGAAAAACACGGGGTGTGGCGCACGATATTTCTGATGTGGCGAATCCGTTTTGCGTATTTCCTTGGTTCCGATCCGGTGGCGTTGCACCGTGCCTACCATGCCGCAAAATAAAAACTGTCGCGTCATGCTGTTCGCAAAAGCACCGGTAGCGGGCGCGGTGAAGACGCGGCTCATCCCGGTGCTCGGCGCGGAGCGTGCCGCCCGATTACACGAGCGCCTGATGGTGCGCGCGCTGGAGACGCTCATCAAAGCCGATGTCGGGCCGGTTGAAATCTGCTGCGCGCCCGACACCTCACACGCATTTTTTGCCGATTGCCGACGTCGCTTTGGCGTTGCTCTGACGCGACAGTGCGAAGGCGATCTGGGTGAACGCATGCGCGATGCGTTCGACGTCGCCTTATTGACCGCGCCGTGCGCGCTCATCGTCGGCGCGGATTGCCCCTCCATTACGGTCGATGATGTGCGCGACGCTGCGACGCAACTGGCCCGGCACGATGCGGTGCTGATCCCCGCCGACGATGGCGGCTTTGTGTTGATTGGCGCACGTGGGACGCATCCCAATATGTTCGACGGCATCGATTGGGGAGAAGCGACCGTGCTGGACGCACAGCGCGATCGGTTTCGCGCGCTGGGTTGGCGCTGGCATGAGGGCGCAATACGTTGGGATGTAGACCGCCCCGAAGACTTGGCACGACTGGTTGAACTTGATCCACCGATTGCTTTCGAACGACTATGAAAATTTACGCCATCTTTTCGCTATTATTCATTTTGTCCAATGGCACAATCACCGCCGCCGACGTGGCAAGTCCCGAGACAAACGCGCCGCCGCCTGCGTTTTCCGCACTCATGCCGGGGCAAACATTGCCAAAGCAATTTCGCATCGTCACCTTGCCGAAGATCGCGGTCAATCAATTTTCGTTCGTCAATGATGAAGGTAAAACGGTGCTGCGCGTCGACTCCAACAACAGCGCCGGCAGTCTCGGCGTGCCGTTAACCTCGACCGCAGCAAACCCGCACGCCACGCTCGAGTGGCGCTGGAAAGTCAGCCGAGTGCTCGACAAAGCCGACATGACCACCAAGCCGGGTGATGATTTCGCCGCGCGCGTGTACGTATTTTTTGACGTGCCGCTCGCTTCGCTGCCATTCATTGATCGCAGCAAAATCCGTCTGGCGCGCACCTTCGCCGGTGCAGATGTACCGACGGCAGCGCTCTGTTACGTGTGGGACAATTCGCAGCCCGTTGGTCACACGCAATGGAGCCCGTACACCAACCGCGCGCGCATGATCGTGTTGCAAAGCGGCGCCGCCAATGCCAATAAATGGCTGTCCGAGTCGCGCGATGTCGCTGCTGATTTCCGCGAAGCATTCGGCGTCGATGCGCCCGCCGTCACCGGTATTGCCATCGGCAACGATACCGACAACACTCTTGAGCGCGTCACGACCTGGTACGGCGATGTGACGCTAAAAACGAAATGAAGAAAAGCGAAATGAAGAAAAACAAATGAAAAAAAACCGATGAAGAAAAAGCTCGTGCTGCTCGGCGGCGGACATGCGCATGTGCATGTGCTGAAGTCGTTGGCAACACTCGTGATACAGCCGATTGAGGGCGTCGACATCACGCTGATTTCGCCATATGGTCGCCAGGTTTATTCGGGCATGTTGCCCGGCTGGGTCGCCGGGCATTACAACATTGAGCAATGCGTGATTCCGTTGGCACCGCTCGCGTCAAGCGCCCGC
>JANMPY010000345.1:0-2314 GCA_031370095.1 Betaproteobacteria bacterium | reverse complement strand
TAAACATTTTTCAAACCCATAACGATAACAAGGCCGGCTTAAATCATTTAAGCAAAACGGCCAAGAGATTAAAAAGGAAACACCCATGAAACATCGTCACGGATTAAAGAAGCTTAATAAAACATCGTCGCATCGTCTGGCGATGTTCCGCAACATGACCAATTCACTCCTGTTGCACGAAGTCATCAAGACCACATTGCCGAAAGCCAAAGCGCTGCGCAAAGTGTTTGAGCCGATCATCACGCTGGGTAAAGAACCGACACTCGCCAATCGTCGCCTGGCGTTCAATCGCCTGCGTGATCGCGACATGGTCACCAAGCTGTTCGACGTGCTCGGCCCCCGTTACAAGAGCCGTGCAGGTGGCTACATGCGCATTCTGAAGTTTGGTTTTCGCGTCGGCGATAACGCGCCGATGGCATTGATTGAGCTGGTGGATCGTCCGGAAATTTCAGCGGCACCGACTGCGGAAACGACCGGCGAATAAAATTTTGATTCGCTGATTGATTGCAAATAAAAAGCCGGGTATGCCCGGCTTTTTATTTGTGCATCGGATATTGATGATTGAAAATAGTCTTTGATCGCAACGCTTTTGCCGCGCTGAATTCCCCAGCATTCATGCACGCAGAACGCCATTCGGCGGGCGGGTCAGGCTTAAAACAGGCCAACGGCCGCGTCAGTGCTAGACGTTACGCTTTGGGTAGGCGGTTCCTGAGACGACAATCACAGCACGCCACTACTCAGTCACCGACTCCGGCTCCTCCACCGCATACCCGCGCGCTTTCAGCTTTGCCAAGTAACCATCCGTCGCAACCAGTCGCCCAATCGGCAGAATCGCCAACGCAACCGCGTCGTTTTTCAACGCCGCTTCCGCAGCTAGAAGCCACATGTTTTCAACTTGCGCCGGCAAGTTTTGTGCGCCGAGGGTTTTCATGAATGACGCGTCCCTGATGGCGGCTTCGCAGGCGGCGCGCTGATCCGTCGCGGGTAATTTGCGGATCGTCTCGATGTCGCCCGTCGCCCATGCATTGGCGCGGATGCGCATCGCGGCTAGATCCGTTTCGATCCGCTCGATTGTTTTCGCGAAGCAATCGATGTCGGCGAGACGTGATGCCCTGAGTTCTTTCAGTGCGCCGCGCGGGTCGTTGATGGCTGGTTCAAATTTCACCTCGGTAATTTTGACTTTGTGTTTATTTGCCGCGTTTCGAATCACCGGCCACACCGGGCTGGAACTGGTGAGACCAGATTTGTTGATTGCTTTCCGATAGAGCTCGAGCGCTGCAAACATGGGCCGCCAGCGTTCAATATCGTTTTCTTCATCGGTGAGATTGTATTGATCGATGTATTTGTCGCGCACCACCTGCCAGCGCGCGTACAAGTCAGCGGGAACAATATCTTTCAGCGTCGCGTCGTCGGGATTTTTTCGTACTTGCATCGCCGACGGCAGCATGGTTAGCGCCCTGAAATAGCCAATCTGTTTTATCGAAATTGAAATCGATGGTTCGGCAATGACTTGCTGCGATTGCGCGACGATGGCCTCCAGCCCTTTAGCGCGCCAAGTCATTTTTTGCGGTACCGGCATTTGCGTGCCGACGATCCAGAGCACGTGTTTGCCTTTCGACACTTTCCACATGCCAGGCCCTGGCTGCTCACCGCTCACGATCATTTTTTCCAGCATGATCGGTGCAGACGACGCCTCGGTTGCTGTCGCAGTTGTTTGCGCAAATGCCGACGTGGGCGCTATTGCATTAAGCAGTGCGGTAAAAAAGAATAAATAAATGGGCAATTTGATTTCTCAAAGCAACAACGTTATAAACACTGACAACAGACTCGTACGCCAGGCGGAAGTTCCTGCGACTGATCGCACTGCTATCATGCTCGCATGAAAACACCGGTCTCAAAACTTCCTCACGTCGGCACGACAATTTTTACCACCATGTCGGCACTCGCGCAGGAAACCGGCGCGGTCAATCTTGGCCAGGGCTTCCCGGATTTTGAATGCGATCCGCGCCTCATCGACATGATGAACGACGCCATGCGCGCGGGCCACAACCAATATCCGCCGATGACAGGCATTCTGCCGCTGCGGGAAATGGTTGCCGAAAAAGTGACGACGCTTTACGGTCGAAACTACGATCCAGTGCATGAAATCACCATCACGGCCGGTGCCACGCAGGCGATTCAAACGGCACTCACCGCGATCGTGCATCCGGGCGACGAGGTAATTATTTTCGAGCCGGTATACGACAGCTACGAGCCGGTGATTCGGCTGAATGGCGGCGTGCCGATTTTCGCAACGTTGAAATTTCCGGATTAC
>JANMPY010000520.1:0-14827 GCA_031370095.1 Betaproteobacteria bacterium | reverse complement strand
GACAGACCTTCAATGGAGATTGACAAGGACTGACTATGGCTAAAGCGCTGGTTACAGGAGGCACGGGCTTCCTCGGATCGCACATTGTGCGAACATAGATCGAGGCGGGACATTCCGTCCGTGTTTTGCGCCGCCGCACATCGCCGCTGGACTTGCTGGTCGGACTGCCTGTTGAACACGCCATCGGCGACGTAGTGGACTTGCCTTCGCTGAATCAGGCCATGCAAGGCTGTGACTGGGTATTCCATGTCGCAGCAGTGGCGGATTATTGGCGCGCCGATAAGCGCAGTTATCGCACCGACGGGTAATTCACGCGGCGCAATCGCAACACGCGCTACTGTGTCAGCCGACACGACAAAAATTGCGCCCGCAAGTGCCGAAAACGGAATTACAAATCGGTTATCGCTGCCGATTGCCAGACGAACAAGATGCGGCACGATCAACCCGACATAACCGACCGAACCGCTTGCCGCGACCGCCGTTCCGACCAGCAAACTCGACGTAGCAAAAACCATCAATCGAACACGTTTGATCTCAACCCCAAAATCGAACGCATCGCGTTCACCGATCATCATCAGATTTAAGGCGCGTGCGTTTCGCATTAGAACAATCGTTCCAATAATTACAGCCGCAAAACTCAAATAAAATCCGTTTTTCGTCGCCTGCGACAAATCGCCCAACAGCCAAAATGTAAAACTCCGCAACTTTGCCGCGTCCAAAAGACTCGTCAGCAAAACGATGATTGACGAAAGAAAAGTGGTTACGATTACGCCTGACAAAACCAATCTTTCGACATTCATTCCCGCCCGGCTTTTCGCCATTTGATAAACTACGAAAGTCGCCAGACTCGCACCGCCAAAAGCCATAATTGGACGCGCCAATTCAAACTGCGTGAAAAATACAAAAGCCAACATCGTGCCTAACGCCGCGCCGTTGGAAACGCCCAAAAGATAAGGTTCGGCAAGCGGATTCCGCAAAAGCGATTGCAAACTTGCGCCTGCCAAAGCCAAACTTGCACCGACACACGCGCCAAGCAAAATACGCGGCAGCCGAATCGGCAACACCGAAGCGGGTGATCAATTTATGGATCAGCGCCTGTCCATAATTGCCCACGTGCGCCACTTGCGCGAGTTGCGCCGCCAACGATGCCGCGCAGGATTCGGCAGACGCGGGCTCTATGTCGGCCACGCTGAATTTGCGAGTACCTGTGACAGCGAGCAACAGCGGATAAGGTAGCGCCGGCGTCCGCGCGCGCGAACGTTCCCGGTAAAATCGCGCCAGCATACGTCGGTCAACCGGATTATCCGGCGGCGCACAAAGTGCTGCGACCACCGAGGCCAGCGCAATGGAGACATCCGCGCGCGGGACATTATCAATCGTCGGCTGCTCAAGCTCGACGTCATTGAGGCCCGACCAATACAATATCGGCGCGCTGCCGGTTACACCGATGCCGGTATTCGGCTGCGTGCTGATGTGGACCACCGGGATGTGCCGCGCGATTGCCTCCGCGACCACGCGTGCCGTGCCGCCGCGCCCGCGACCGACATCGCCATCCCAAAGCGCCAGCAACACGTCGACTTGATCGAGCATCACCCGCCCTACTGCCTCGTACGCGGCATCGGCATCGGCGCGCGCACCTGTGAGGGTAAAAGTTGCCGAGGATTGGTCCAGGAGTTTCTCGAACCGTTCGCGATGCTCGCCTTCGGTAAAATCGTTGGCGTATTCTTCGCGCGCAAACGGCAGGCACACATCGAGCCGCCATCCCGACGCGAGTGCCACCTCGGCCACAATCGTGTCAGCACCGTCGGCAAGCGCTGAAACCAGACGCAGCTTCGGCGCAGCGCTCGCGAACTGCGCCGCGTGTTGGGTCGCGACCCCGTCCATCGCCTGCCGCACGCGCTGTAGCAGGTCAGCAACGGTCGCGCGTATCGCCTTAATGTCAGCGGTTTGCAAACGCTTGAGCCGGTGTCCGGTGACACCAACGGCCAGGCACAATTCAGGTTTCAGGCCCGCGTGACCGGCTAACGGTGATGATGTTTCGTGGCTCATGTTTTGGAGAGTGTTTTGGGCACTAGCCCATCCGAGCCTTCAATCTGCACACAGCAATTATTGCGGCGCGCCGTTCAGCATCCAATTCACGAATAAATCGTAGCTTGCGCGAGCCGGTTGTCCGGGTGCAACGTTGGTGCTGAAGCCGGGGCGCAGCGCGCCGTTGTGATGGTTTCCGGATGGTTTACGCAGCAACGGACTCGCCACCAAATCGGTGAAGTTAATTCGCCCACGTGTCTCCGCGTAAAACCATGCGTCATCGGTCGCATCGCCAACGATGCCGTCGCCATTGCGGTCCGTGGTTGAATAATGGATGGGTGTCTTGACACCGCTGCCGCCGGGAATGTGGCAACCGGAATTTGTACAGCCCGCTGAGGTTGACTGCAATACCGCTTTAATGTCGGCGAAGCGAATCGCCGAAGGCGCAATCGCCAACGCGCTATCCACCACAATTTTCAGTTGCACCGGCGCGCCTGCGGTCGAGCCGTTGCTCGCAACCAGTTGCACGACATAGGTGCCGTCGGCGGGCGCGTTAAACGTTGCCTGCGCGGTATTTTGATTCGTGAGCGTAGCACCCGCCGGGCCGGAAATGATCGACCACACGTAGCCATTCGCGTAGAGGCTGGCTGTCGCCGATAGCGTAGAGGCACCCGGTCGCACCACGCGGTCAGGACCCGGATCGCCGATCGGTCGCCCCGGTCGCAGCACCGCGCCACGACTGTCGCGCACGCCAAAGCCACGGCTTTCCAGAAAGGTCGCGAGCAGTTCCGGACGATTCGATGCATAAAACGCTTCTGACACGAGTCTGGCGAGCGGCATGTTGCCACGATCAACGATGTGCGCTTTGTTGCGATCAGCGTAGCTTTGGAATTTTTCAAATTCTTCGAAATCGATGTCGGATTGATTGCCAGTACCACGCAAGCTATGGCAAGCCCGGCAGGACGTCGCCACCACTTCTTTGTAGAGCGTTGACTGGCCCGCGACGAGCCAGGAATTAGGCACATAGGTGTCACTGAAAATCGCATTCGGCATGCCATTGCCGCCATACGCCTGCTTGATTTGCGCCGCAGCGGTTCCCTGCCATTCGTTGATATTGGCGGCAGGCCGACAAGCGTCCTCGGGAAAAGTTGATGGCGTGGCGATGGGATAAGTACAAAGCACGATCTTGTTGATCGTTTTCATCTTGGCCTCTTGCTCGGCTCGCGTGAATCCCGCAACGGGCGAAAAATCCAGAGTATCGGGCTCCAGTACATGCATCCGCGCCTGCACGTCGCCGCGTGCCTGCGAGACCGCATTTTGGACAAGGCTAAACAGGCGTTTGCCCGACGCGTCTGGCGGCGTGAGCGCGTCGCCGCGTCCACCGTGGCATGAAATGCACGGACCTGGCATCGCCTTTTGGCCACGACCATCCATGTCGATAGTCAGGCTGCGCGCACCGGTGGCCGGCTCGAACGTATAAAACTTCGCGAAGCTCGCGCCGCCATTCGGCCCGGGACTCACCTCAATCGCGTTGGTGCCGATATGCGCGCGCCGATCTTTTACAACAGCGGCATCGAGGTTTACACGTGTGTAGGTATAGCCTGCGGCGGCTTCAACCAAATAATTTTCCACGTTTGCGGCGACCGTGCCATTCGGATTTTGGCGCACGGTCAAATAACGACCGTAACCGAGATCGCGTACGTCACCAACCACGACAGTTACCTCTGTGCCCGTGCCGCTGGCGAAGCCATTGGCGGCTTTCCACTTGTCGAGCGTGTCTTTCTGGTTGGTGGGATCCACTGCTGCGTAGTAGGCTTGTGCAAACGCGGTGGAGTTGGTCTGGAGCGTCCCATCGGCTTGCATTTGCGGATTGGGAAAGGTCAGGAAGCTATTCGGGGTCGCGCTGGTGATCACCGGCTGCGGCGGCGCTGAAGGTGAGACGTCGGCTACGTTGCCGCCACCTCCGCCGCAAGCGCCGAGCAGTAACGATATGGCACATGAAGGAACGTAGATGAGAAGATGTAAGTAGCGCACGATCAAATCCTTTAAAAACGAACCAGATAAACGATTGAATATTGGTCTGCAATGTAACTCGAACCGGATGTGGCAAAACCGGGCCTGCGACTCGGCGTCGATTGCGCGCGTCGCCACGATAGATCGAGCGAGTGGCGCGGCCCCAAGCCTAGATTGTAGCCAAGCGTTGAAAGTACTGTCCTGCCATCAAATCGGTAACTGAAGAATTGTCCGCTCGGGTACGCGTCGTCCTGCACGAACACATCCGCCACGTCGAGATTCTCAAGCGACGGGAGTCCGGTGGAGACGATCTGGCCACGACGATACTCGCCAGTCAAATAAAATGTTTCAGTCGAATTGAGCGCGTAGTCGACGTTAAAGCGCGCGGCGTTGAAACGATTGTTGAACACTGAACTTTTGCCGTAGCGCTCGTTATGCGAAATTGCGCCAAACACGCCGATGCGGTCCGTGAGTGCTTGACGTACCGATGCGCCCAGCGAATAACGGTAGCCATTGCGCAGCCGCGATTCATGATGCTCTGCGGAAGTCTGCGCAAAGATGGTGAAAGTCGGTGCGTCAAATTCAGCCGAAGGCCGATACACCACCTCACCTTGAATGCCCGCCGTCGCGCCGCTCAGCTTGTAATAGTTGTCAAATTTTTCGCCGCCGACAGACCCGGTCAAGATCGCGCGAACATTCGGATTGATCGAAAATATTTTACTCTTGCTCGCGTTCACGCTGTACACGCGGTCAGCAAGCTTGTCTGTGGAGACCTTGCCTCGGGTCACGTTGTTATCAAACATGAAGCCTGCATCGACCTGAATGTCGATTGGTCGTTGTGGCGTGACGGCAGCCGCGATCAACGAATACGGTGAATCCCTGCCGTCAAGATCCTTGGTGATGGTGAATTTGATTCCCTGACTTGAATCTCGCGAGAACGATGTCGAATGCTCGAGCTGGTAATCAATGCCGAGCGTCCAGCCGCCGCGATAAATGAATTCGCTGCCGATACCGAGCACCAGCGTATTTCTGGAGATAGCCCCGGTCGAAAGTCCAAAACGACCACCGACCGAATCGGCATAGCCAATCGAGGTCTGCCGCTCGCCCTGAAAATCATGCCGGTACTCGGCCCGCAGGCGCGGTGCGGCCAAACCGAAATCAGTGTTGTGAACAGATTCGGCACGAATGCCGAGTGCACCCTGAATCGATGGCGTGGTCTGTTTGAAATAAGTCAGCGCGTATTGACCCGCGCCGGTCTCTGAAACTTGATTGAGGCGGTCGGAGGAGTAATCGAGTCTTGCGTACGGCGATATCAGCACGCCGTTATCGCGATACTCCCAGCCGCTCGATACCGAGCCAAATACTTGCCGACCTTTGCGGTCGCCGCTGGCAATATCGGCAATCGCTGTCACGTAACGTTGTGTCGTGAAATCGAGCGAGCCGATGCCGATAAGACCGTCAACAAAAGTCCGCGCACTGGGCTGATAGCTGCCGTAAGCGACCAACGAAACTGCGCGGGCGCGGCTGCGCGAGCCATCAACACCGATGTCGGTGCGGTCGCGTGCGAATCCCAAACCCGCACCGAGCACCAACTGATCACCGAACCTGCGATCCACGCCCATGCTGATGCCGCTAGTGGTGAAATCGAGGCCGGTGCGAGTCCCGGTCGCGCTGCGCGTGCCGAAGTTCGCCGTTCCTGCCAGCCAGAGGCTCGGCAGATTCGCGGCGCTCTTTTGGCTGGCTGCTGATGAGGCACCGGCAAGACTGGCGAAATTAATCGAGCCCGAGGTCAGAAGTGACACGGCATCATTCAAAAACGGCAGGGGTTTTTGCGCGGCGATGGCCGCTTCTGGCGTCAATGGCGCCGCCGCATAGGAGGAATTCAGATACGCATTTTCTTTCGCTACCGCACGCGTGCGTCCATCGCCGCCGTCAAGCCGCGCCGACGATGCCTGGGCCGCAGCAACATCCACGCGATGCAGCGATTCCATGCGGCTTTGGAAATTTGAAATCTGCGCTTTGGAAAAACGTTTCGCCGCATCGGTCTGCGCGGTGACGAGGCCGGCGACGGTCGCGTCTTTGCTCGGGTCGGGTCGGCCGACGATGGTCACTGTGACGATTGCCGCTGGCGACGTTCCCGCGTTGCCGAACGCGGCATAGGTGAAGGTGTCGCTGCCAAAATAATCGTGCGTTGGTGTAAAGGTAACCTTGGTGCCGTTCACCGTCGCGGTGCCGTGTTTGGGCGCGCCTGCAACGACGATCCCGGTGATGGCTGAGCCGGTAATGAAGGGTGCCAAATCCATGGTGGTGGACGTGTTCAGCGGGACAATCATCTTGAAAGCGCCCGCCACCGGTGCCAGCGTGGTGACGGTGAGCGTCACCGTTGCAGGTGCCGATGTGCCACCGGGTCCAATGGCGACGTACGCAAAACTATCGGTGCCGAAGAATCCCGGATTCGGCGTATAGGTGATGACGTTACCGACTACCGACGTAGACCCGCTGGCAGGTGGAGTCACGACCGCGATGCTTGTAACCACGCCGCTGATTTGCGCGCTGAGATTGAACGCAAATGGCGTGTTGAACGTGACCGAACCCGCGCTGTTTGCGGCACTCGGTGCCGCCGGTGCAGTCACTGCCACCGTGACGGTTGCAGGTGATGATGTGCCGCCAGCGCCGGTCGCGGTGAACGTAAAGCTGTCGTTGCCGATGAAACCGGCTTTCGGTGCGTAAGTGATTGTGTTGCCGACCACGGAGACGATCGTTCCATTTGCAGGCAACGTTGCCACCGCAATGCTGTTGGAAAATCCTGATATCTGTGCAGTGACATCAATGGCCACCGGCGTGTTGAACGCGGCTGTCGCGACAACATTGGCAACCGTCGGTGCCGGTGCCGATGTCACCGTGATGCTGACCGTCGCGACTCCTGACGTTCCACCCGGGCCGGTCGCACGGTAGGTAAAGCTATCGGCACCTGCGAAACCGGTGTTGGGCCGATAGGTAACGACTTTGCCGACCACCGAAACGATGCTGCCGTTGGTGGGTACGGTAACCACTGCAATGCTGGTCACGGTGCCGGTAATTTGCGCCGTGAGATCAATGGCGGTTGGCGTTGAGAATCCCACCACGACTGATCTTCCCGAGACCGTCGGCCCCGTCGGCAATACAGTGATGCTGACCGGCGGCGAAGGCGGCGATGTTCCACCTGCACCGGTTGCGGTGTAGGTAAAGCTGTCCGGGCCGGAATAGCCCGCTGTTGGCGTGTAGGTCACGGTGTTGCCCGCAATACTGGTGGTGCCGTTGGTGGGCGGCGTCGCGATGGCGATGCTGGTTGACGACCCGCTGATTTGTGCGGTGAGATTGATCGCGACCGGCGTGTTGAAAGCGGTCGTCACGGGCGGCGGCGCGGTCACGATGGGGCCTGCCGGTAATACCGTGATGCTGACGTTGGCGGGTGGCGTGGACTGCGTGCCGCCGGGGCCAAGTGCCCGATAGGTGAAGCTGTCCGCACCGACATAGCCGGTATTGGGGCGGTAGGTGATGATATTGCCCACCACTGAAACAATAGTGCCATTGGTGGGTGGCGTGACCACAGCGAGGTTGATGAAAACCCCACCGAGTTGTGCGGTCATGTTGATAGCGACTTGGGTGTTGAATGACGTCGTCACCGGCGGCGGCGATGTCGCCGTCGGTGGCGCAGGCGCAACCACGCTGATTGAAACAACCGCTATGCCGGATAAGCCACCTGGCCCGGTTGCCTGATATGAAAAGCTGTCCGCACCAGTAAATAATGCGTTCGGCGTGTATGTCACGATATTACCGCTCACCGAGGTAGTGCCATTCACGGCTGGTGTGGTGACGGCAATGCTGGTCGATACCCCGGTGATCTGCGCGGTGAGATCGATGGGCAATGGAAGCTGGAATGTCACCAATACGCTGCGCGCCGCAACCACGGGCGGCGGCGGCAACACGGTGATATTCATCGACGCCGAAGGCAGAGAAGTGCCGCCGGCGTTGGTCGCGGTGAACTGAAAACTGCCGGTGCCGCTGAATCCGTTGGTTGGTGTAAAAGTGACCACGTTACCGGCTACCGATGTTGTCCCGTTGGTCACAGCAGTGGTCGCGATGCTAGTAAACGTGCCCGTCACGCGCCCGGTGAGATCGATGTTGATGGGGGTGTTGAATGGCGTTGAAAACGGCCCCGGCAGCGCACTAACGACGGGTATGGCCGGGAGAACGGTGATGTTCACCGGCCCGGACGCTGCCGACGACCCACCCGGCCCAATGGCGCGGTAGGTGAAGGAACCTGTACCGCTAAAGCCGGTGGTCGGGACAAAAGTTACCGAGTTTCCACTCGCCGTCGCGACGCCGTTGGTGTTGCTGACGATGGCGATGCTGGTGGAGACGCCGCTGATGTTGGCGGTGAGATTGATCGGCGCGGCAGCAGTATTGAACGCGGTCTGAAATGGGCCTGGGGGCGCTGTAACCGTCGGCGCAGGCGGCGTGGCGACATTGATGGTGACGGTGACCGTTGCAGACTGGGTGCTGCACGGCCCGGTCGCTGCGTACTGAAAGCTTACCGACGGCGCATAGCTCGTTGTGCTTGCTGTGTACGTCAGCGATGGGCCTGCGCCAACGCTCACGGTGCCGACCGAGGGCTGAGAAATGACCGTCAGTCCAGACGCATTACCGCCAAGTGCCAAGCCGGTCAACGTCGTCGCCGCAGTGCTGTAGGCAATGTTTTGCGTTGGAAGACTCGTCGTCGGCGTTGGCGAATTGATAAACACGGATACGCTTCTGGTACTCGACACGGCGCTGGTGAGCGAGCTCGATGCCGTATATGTGAAGGTGTCCGTGCCGCACTGACCAGCAGTGGCCGTGTACTGAATTGTTGAGCCGCTAACGTATGTGGCACTCCCTTTGCCGCCGTTGAACGCCGTAAATCGGTTGAACTGGCTAAAAGAGCTGCCAAATCTAACTACAGTTCCGCTGGCGGTGGGAATGACGACATTCAAAGATCCGCTGTACGGTACGTTTGATGGCGCGACAAACGGATCAGTGATGGTGGTGGCGAGATAAGCGGCGATATCGCTAATATTGCCTGCAGTCAGCGCCGCGCCACCCGGCCCCAGGCCGCCCATCCCCAGGGCTTGCGCGTTATTGATTACCCCAACTGCGTTTGCGCCATTCACCTGCGATGCAAGTGGATGGCAAGCGGCCGAGCAATTCGCGGTCGATGTAAATAATGTTTGCCCGCGTTGCGCCGCAGTCTGGGCGGTCGCAATGGTCGCAAAAAATGCGATGGACACGCCAAACAGATAAGCAAGTGTGGATGCGTAACGAAGTCCCTTTGTCAGCTTGCGTGCCGACCAGATCAACCACGCATGAACGAGCTGCAAACCGGGGCGCATGAAATTTTCTGACTGCGTCGGGCGACCTCTAGAGCTACCGGGAAACAAAACCATGATGCACTCCCTGGGCTGATCCTGTTTGTAATTGCGTCTTATTTTTACGTTGCTGCCGCATATGCGCACCGCGATCATCACACTGATTGCGCCGCCGTTTTTGCTTTCCGCCTTCGCCTACTGGTGCAACAAAATGCCTGCACAACAGAATACTACGCCGAGTTCACAAAAACTGGGCCGAACCAACGCTGCGCCTGCAGCGGCCTGCAACATGAAGGCATTTACAAAGATGATTTTACGGGCAAAGCCGTTATACTCGCCAGTGAAAATACGGCAACTTGCTGGCTGCAAGCCGACAAATGGGGGGATTGACGTGCAAGCATTTTTGAAGTTGTCAAATCTGATCGATTCGCTAAACAATCTCGTCGGCCGATGGGTCTCGTGGCTGACATTGATTGCGGTACTGGTCAGTTCCGGTAACGCCACGGTGCGTTACGTCTTTGATAACAGTTCCAACGCCTGGCTTGAATTGCAGTGGTATCTGTTCACCGCTATCGTATTGCTCTGCGGTGGCTACACGCTGTTACACCACCAGCATGTGCGCATTGATGTGGTCTACACGCGGTTCACTCGCCGCACCCAGTTGTATATCGATGTATTCGGCACGCTGTTTTTTTTGCTGCCAATGGCGATCCTGATCGGCTACCTGTCGTGGCCGATATTCGTGAATGCTTACGTGCATCACGAAATGTCCTCGAATGCAGGTGGACTCATTATCTGGCCGGCACGTGTGCTATTCCCAATTGGTTTTTTCCTGCTGAGCTTGCAGGGCATTTCGGAACTGATCAAGCGTATCGCCATTTTGCAGGGAAAAATCCCCGATCCCGCGGCCGATGAGGCGGGTCCTACGGCTGAAGAGGAACTTGCCCGTGCGATTACCGAGGCGCGTGATCGGGAGCTGGAAGCAGCAGCCTTAAAAACAAAGCTCGCCAACTAAAAATTCCGGGAAGCGGCAATGACGCAATTCATCATCCACAACATGGCGCCCTTGATGTTCATCGGGCTGTTTGCATTTCTGCTGCTCGGCTATCCGGTCGCCTTCGCGCTCGCGGCGAATGGCATCGTCTTTGGGCTGATCGGCATTGAGTTTGGGCTATTGTCGCCTTCGCTTTTTCAGGCGCTGCCCGAGCGCATCTGGGGGGTGATGTCGAATGACATTTTGCTGGCGGTGCCGTTTTTCACCTTCATGGGATTGATTCTTGAGCGCAGCGGCATGGCCGAGGATTTGCTCGACACCATCGGCCAGTTGTTCGGCCCGGTGCGCGGCGGCTTGGCGTATGCCGTTATTTTTGTCGGTGCCCTACTGGCGGCAACCACCGGCGTGGTGGCCGCGTCGGTGCTGGCGATGGGACTGATTTCGCTGCCCATTATGCTGCGCTATGGCTATGACCGCAGGCTTGCGTCCGGCGTGATCGCGGCCTCCGGCACGCTGGCGCAGATCATCCCGCCGTCGCTGGTACTCATCATCATGGCCGACCAATTAGGCAAGTCAGTCGGCGACATGTATGCCGGCGCGTTCATTCCCGGCATCACGCTGGCGGGGCTTTACACGATTTATGTGCTGATCGTGTCTTTCGTCAAGCCGGAGTGGGTGCCCGCCCTGCCCCCTGAAGCGCGGATATTCAAGGAGCGCAGTGGACGCAGTGGCGTGATATCTCTGGGCGTCCTGTTCGTGATTTCCACCGCCATCGCGGTGGCGTATGCGCTGAAATTTCCGGGTCGCGCACTCGACGAAACGATTGTCGTGGCGGCGTCCGTCGGCGTCGCGTTTGCTTTCATTTCTGCGGTGGCCAATCGCACGTTCAAATTCGGATTTCTCTCCAAACTTGCCGAGCAGGTTGTCTTCGTACTGATCCCGCCGCTCGCGCTGATTTTCCTCGTCCTCGGCACAATTTTTCTTGGTGTGGCCACACCCACCGAAGGCGGCGCGATGGGTGCCACCGGCGCGCTAATCATGGCGATCATGCGCAACCGTATGAGTCTGAAATTGCTACGACAGGCAATGGATTCCACCGCCAAGCTCACCACCTTTGTGGTTTTCATTTTGATCGGTGCGCGGGTTTTTAGCCTGAGTTTTTACGGCGTGGACGGCCACAAATGGGTTGAAGAATTACTTACCCAATTGCCCGGTGGGCAAATTGGATTTTTGATCGTGGTGAATCTGCTGGTGTTCGTGCTGGCTTTCTTCCTCGATTACTTTGAGCTGGCTTTTATTATTGTTCCACTGTTGGGTCCTGCCGCAGAAAAGCTCGGCATCGATCTGATCTGGTTCGGTGTGCTGCTTGCGGTCAACATGCAAACGTCGTTCATGCACCCGCCGTTCGGCTTCGCGCTGTTTTACTTCCGCAGCGTGGCACCGGCCAAGGAATACATTGATCGCATCACCAAAAAAATCACCGCGCCGGTGACCACCGGCCAGATTTACTGGGGTGCCGTGCCATTTGTGATGATTCAACTCATCATGGTCGGGCTGGTCATCGCCTTTCCGCAAATGGTGATGGTGTACAAAAGCGATGCGCCGAATTCCGCTCCCGGCAAAATAGAATTCAATATGCCGACGAGCGACGCGCCCATTGTCGATGGCAGCAAGCCGGACGACGCTGCGGGCAACACCGATCTCATGAAAGCGCTGGGCGGGCAAAGCAGCGAATCCAAAGATGCCGCAACGTCCAAAGAAGACGCTGCAGCCGACGACATCATGAAATCATTCGGCACCAAACCGGAGGTGCCGGCAAAGATTGAAGGCGCGCCCGATAAAGGAAAAATCGATTCCAAAGCGCCGCCTGCAAAGGCCAAGACGCGGGAAGAATTGGCGGCTGAGGAAATCGACAAGGCGCTTCGCGGCGGCAAGTAATATTATGGCAAAACACTAGTATTAGCGCGCCTCGTGGCGGCATTTGTGCCTGTAAGGCGCGCCAATGCTAGAGCCTGGACTTTTCTCACGCGCTTTGTCCTGACCGCAATTGGGCGTGATTCACTTCGACGCGAGCACAATATTTGTGCCGCGTGACGCGGTGACGACGATGGCGATGCAGTGCGAAAGTGGCGACCTGTTGCCGCGCTGCACTTAAAGTGAAAATAAAAAGCCCCGACGCAGCGGGGCTTTTTGTTGACACGATTGTCATCGCGCATTTCAGAAACGGGACGCTATTTTTTCGCCGTCGCCGGTTTGCTCGCGGTGCCCGCCGTCGCCATGTAGCTGTCAAAATTCTGTTCGGCCACACGGAACCAGAGAATCTGGTCGTCGCGAAATACTTTCCACGCGTCATAGACTTTTTTGAATTTCGGATTCTTCGCCGATTCTTCCTCATACACTTCGTTCGCGGCCTTGAAACATGCGTTCAAGATGTCCTTGTTGAACGGTCGCAGTTGCACACCGTTACCGGCGAGCCGTTTCAGCGCTGCAGGGTTCAGCGCGTCGTATTTGGCGAGCATGTCCATATTGGCTTCGACACAGGCCGATTCCAGTATCGACTTGTATTCCGGTGGCAAGGCTTCCCACTGTTTCATGTTCACGAACAGATCGAGCTCCGGGCCACCTTCCCACCAACCCGGGTAGTAGTAATACTTTGCGACTTTGAAGAACCCCAATTTTTCGTCGTCGTACGGCCCCACCCATTCAGCGGCGTCGATCGTGCCTTTTTCAAGCGCCGGATAAATATCGCCGCCTGCAATCTGCTGCGGCACGACGCCTAACTTGGTCAGCACGCGGCCGGCGAATCCACCGACGCGGAACTTGAGACCTTTCAAATCAGCGACGGTTTTAATTTCTTTGCGGAACCATCCGCCCATCTGCGCGCCGGTGTTGCCCGCCGGGAAATTGATGATGTTGTAGTCCTTGAAAAAATCGCGCATCAACGCCAACCCACCACCGTGATACATCCATGCATTCTGCTGGCGTGCATTCATGCCGAACGGAATCGCGCAGGCAAATGCGAAGGTCGGATCTTTGCCGAAAAAATAATAGGGCGCAGTGTGTGTACACTCGACCGTTCCGTTTTGCACCGCGTCAACGGTGCTGAATGCCGGCACGATTTCGCCAGCAGCGAATACCTGAATCTGGAATTTGCCGCCGGTCGCAGCGGCGACGCGTTTGGAAATGACGTCTGCCGCGCCATAAATGGTGTCGAGACTTTTCGGAAAGCTCGACGCCAGGCGCCATTTGATCGTCGGCAGCGTAGCCGTTTGTGCGCTGGTCAGCGCGGGAATCGCGGCGGCACCGGCTGCCAGACCAGCACCTGCCGTCGTTAGAAATTTACGTCTTTGCATGTGTTGCTCCTCTAGATATTGGTCTTATGATTTTGGTTAACCGGGACACGACTACAACCCAAAGTATAAGACAAGAGGAACGCGGTAGTACGTGATGCCGTGCGATTCTGATTACTCTCCCGCAATCGACATGCCGTCAATCAAAATGCTGCCGACGCGATTCGAGCCGAGAGCCAGTTCGTCGTTGCCGATGGCAATAATATTTTTGAACATCTGCTTCATGTTGCCAGCGATTGTGATCTCTTCCACCGGATACGCGATCTCGCCATTCTCGACCCAGAATCCCGCCGCGCCGCGCGAATAGTCTCCCGTCACATTGTTCACGCCCTGCCCCATCAGCTCGGTCACGACCAGACCGCGCTGCATTTTTTTCAGCATGCCGGCGAAATCCAGATTGTTGCCGTCGGGCGCGACGATCAAATTGTGATTGCCGCCCGCGTTGCCGGTGCTTTGCATCCCAAGTTTTTTCGCCGAGTACGTGGCCAGAAAATATCCCTGCACCACCCCGTTTTTGACCACGTCACGTGCAACCGTCGTCACACCCTCTGCGTCGAACGGCCCGCTTGCCAAACCACCGGCAATCGCCGGATCTTCACGGATCGACACAATGGGCGAGAACACCGTCTCGCCAATGCTGTCCTGCAAAAAACTCGATTTGCGATACAACGCGCTGCCACTCACCGCGCCCACAAAACTGCCGATCAAACCCGACGCGATCGGTGCTTCAAACAACACCGGCGCATCGCAGCTGGCAATTTTTTTTGCGTCCAGCCGCGCCACCGTGCGCTCACCCGCGCGGCGACCGATCAACTCGGCCGATTCGAGCCCATGCTCATCGCGCGACACCGCGTACCAGTAGTCGCGCTGCATGCCTTGTTTGCTGGTCGCGATCACGCTGCAACTTGCGCTGTGTCGCGTGGTCGGATAGCCGCCGATAAAGCCGGCCGAATTGGCGTAAATGAAATCGGATTCCGAGGTTGAGACCGATGCGCCTTCAGAATTATTGATGCGCTTGTCGACCGCAAACGCGGCGGCCTCAATGCGTTTGCCAAGCT
>JANMPY010000322.1:0-9942 GCA_031370095.1 Betaproteobacteria bacterium | reverse complement strand
CAATCGATTCGCCAGGATGTGGTTGGCGCAACACTGAAACTCGCGGGCGACGCCGTGTGGGATCAGGATAGCTGGATGCCGCAAATTGCCGTCGGGCTCCAACACAAGCGCAATCGCGACATGGCAGTGCCGACCGCGCTCGGTGCGAGGCACGCGACCGGTACCGATTTTTATATATCTGCGACCAAACTTTATCTGGCTGGATTGGCGGGTCGAAACGTGTTGTTGAATGCCACCGTGCGGGCCACCAAAGCCAACCAGCTGGGCCTGCTTGGCTTCGGCGGCGACAAGCGTGACCGCTATCAGGCAGAGTTTGAAACCTCGGCCGCAATTTTATTGACAGACTACTTTGCGCTCGGTGCCGAATACCGTTTCAAGCCGGATAATTTGCGTGCATTTCGCGAAGACAATTATTTCGATCTTTTTGCGGCCTGGTTCGTGAATAAAAATGTATCGCTGACCATGGCCTATGTGCGCCTTGGTCAGCTGGCCGACAAGAAAGATCAAGAGGGCATTTATTTTTCAGTCCAGCTAAGCCCGTAATTTTTTGCGCATCGCGCTACTGGGATTGCGTTGTTGCGGCGCACAAATGCGGTGCGACTTGTATAATAAATACCTAACCTTGGCGATTGACCGCAACCATGCCGCAGACCCTGTACGACAAACTCTGGAACGCTCATCTGGTTCATGAAGAATCAGACGGCACGGCGCTGATCTACATCGACCGTCATCTCGTCCACGAGGTCACCAGTCCGCAAGCGTTTGAAGGCCTCGAGGTCAATGGCAGGAAGCCTTGGCGCCTGAAATCCATCTTGGCTACGGCCGACCATAACGTACCGACCACGTCGCGAAGTGAGGGTATCGCCGATCCGATTTCGCGATTGCAGGTCGAGACGCTGGACAAAAATATCGAGAAATTCGGCGTGCAGGATTATTTCGGCATGCACGATGCACGTCAGGGAATTGTCCATGTGGTGGGACCTGAGCAGGGCGCGACACTGCCCGGCATGACTGTCGTTTGCGGCGATTCGCACACCTCTACACACGGCGCGTTTGCGGCGTTGGCGTTTGGCATTGGCACTTCTGAGGTCGAGCACGTGATGGCGACGCAATGTCTGGTGGCCAAAAAATCAAAATCGCTGCTGATTCGGATCGAAGGCAAAGTCGGACGTGGTGTCACAGCGAAAGACATCGTGCTCGCCATCATTGGAAAAATTGGTACGGCCGGTGGCTCGGGTCACGCGATTGAATTTGCCGGTGCGGCAATTCGTGCGCTGTCGATGGAAGGTCGCATGACCGTCTGCAACATGGCGATCGAAGCAGGCGCGCGCGCGGGCATGGTGGCCGCAGACGAGAAAACGATTGAATACCTGAGAGGCAGGCCGTTCGCGCCCAAAGGCGACGCGTTTGAACGCGCGGCGGCTTATTGGCGGACGTTACACACCGATGTTGGTGCCGCGTTTGACAAGGTCGTCGAACTGGACGCCGCGATGATCGCACCACAGGTCACGTGGGGCACTTCGCCCGAGATGGTCACCAGCATCAATGGCGCGGTGCCGGAACCGGCCAAGGAGCAGGATCCTGCCAAGCGCGAGGCCATTGAGCGTGCGCTGCAATACATGGGGCTTAATCCCGGCATGCCGATTGCGGAAATTCGTATCGACAAAGTATTTATCGGTAGCTGCACCAATTCGCGCATCGAAGATTTGCGCGCCGCCGCCGGCGTGGTCCGCGGGCGGCATATCGCGGCTAACGTGAAGCTTGCGATGGTGGTTGCGGGCTCAGGGTTGGTTAAACGTCAGGCTGAGGCGGAAGGGCTCGATAAAATCTTTGTGGCCGCAGGGTTCGAATGGCGGGAGCCCGGCTGCTCGATGTGCTTAGGCATGAACGATGATCGTCTGTCGCCCGGCGAGCGCTGTGCATCTACCTCGAACCGTAATTTTGAAGGCCGCCAAGGTGCCGGTGGGCGTACGCATTTGGTGAGCCCGGAAATGGCGGCAGCCGCAGCGATTGCCGGGCGGTTTGCTGATGTTCGTGAAATTTTATAAAGGAAAAATGCAATGAAAAAATTATTATTATTGGCCGCTATGTGCGCCTTACTTGCTGCTTGCAACACCATTGGCGGCGTCGGCAAGGACATTAAAAAAGGCGGCGAAGTGATTGAGAAAGCCGCCAAGTAGCGCACCGGGAGAACCACATGCAAGCATTTCGCCAACACACCGGCCTGGTCGCGCCGCTTGATCGTGCCAACGTCGACACCGACGCGATCATTCCGAAACAATTTTTGAAATCGATCAAGCGCACCGGTTTCGGCGAGAACGCGTTCGATGAATGGCGTTACATGGATCACGGCGAGCCGGGCATGGATAACGGCAAGCGTCCGTTGAATCCGAATTTCGTGCTGAACCAGTCGCGCTATCAGGGCGCGACCATTCTGCTTGCTCGCAAAAATTTTGGCTGTGGGTCGTCGCGTGAGCACGCACCATGGGCGCTGCAGCAGTTTGGTTTTCACGCCATCATCGCGCCGTCGTACGCCGATATTTTTTTCAATAATTGCTACAAGAACGGCCTGTTGCCTATCGTCTTGAGCGAAATGGAAGTGGATCATTTGTTCAATATCGTTACCGCAAGCAGCGGCGTGAAATTGAGCATCGATCTCGAGCGACAAATTGTGCAAGTGCCAAATGCCGAGACGTATCGCTTCGAGGCCGAGGATTTCCGCAAGCAATCCCTGCTCAACGGCTGGGATGAAATCGGCTTGACGATGCGCCATGTCGATAAAATCAAGGCGTTTGAGGCCGCGCGTGCGGCGCGTGAGCCCTGGCTTTTTAGTTAGCGGAGCAGCATGAAGATCGCAATCATGGCCGGCGACGGCATTGGTACGGAAATCATGGCCGAGGCATTGAACGTGCTCGACGTGCTGCGTCGCGATGGCTTGAAAATCGAAACCGAAACTGCGTTAGTGGGTGGTGCGGCGTATGACGCGCACGGCCAGCCGCTGCCTGCGGCCACGCTAAAGCTCGCACAGGACGCCGATGCGGTTTTGTTTGGGGCAGTCGGCGGGCCAAAGTACGACACGCTGCCACGCGAGCATCGTCCCGAAAAGGCGATTCTGGGTCTGCGCAAGGAATGCGATTTTTTCGCCAACCTGCGCCCGGCCGTGGTGTTTCCCGAACTGGCCGATGCGTCGTCGCTCAAACCGGAAATTGTTGCCGGGTTGGATCTGATGATCATCCGCGAGCTGACGGGAGATATTTATTTTGGCGAGCCACGCAGTATCAGCGGAGAAAAAGGCAGTCGCATTGGTATCAACACCATGCATTACACCGAGGCGCAGATTCGCCGCATTCTGCATGTCGGGTTTCGTACCGCACGCCAGCGCAACAAGCGACTGTGCTCGATCGACAAAATGAACGTGCTCGAAACGATGCAACTGTGGCGTGATTTGGCCATCGAGATCGCGCCTGAATATCCAGATGTCGAACTCACCCATATGCTGGTCGACAATGCCGCGATGCAGTTGGTGCGCAACCCCAAGCAGTTCGACGTGATGGTGGCGGGGAATTTATTTGGCGATATTCTTTCCGACGAAGCCTCGATGCTGACCGGCTCAATCGGCATGCTACCGTCTGCCTCGCTGGATGCGAACGCCAAGGGGCTGTATGAGCCGATTCATGGCTCGGCCCCCGATATTACGGGTAAGGGCGTAGCCAATCCACTGGCGCAGATTTTATCGTTGGCGATGATGATGCGCTACACCTTTAATTTGGCCGACGTTGCCAACCGCGTCGAGAATGCGGTACGTAAAACGCTGGCATCGGGATTGCGAACCGGCGACATCGCAAAAAAAGGCGAGAAAATTTGCAGCACGCGCGAGATGGGGGCTGCAGTCGTTGCGAATATGTAGATCAAGCATTGGCGGATGTTTTCAGGCTATTTACGCCTGAAAGCCGCGCCAGTGCTAGAGTTTAATTTTTTATAGAATGAAAAGGCAACGTCAGGAATCATGGCAATGTTGAAAGTCGGAATGGTCGGTTGGCGCGGCATGGTGGGCTCGGTGCTGATGGATCGCATGAGCGCTGAAAATGATTTTACGCTGATCGAGCCGGTGTTTTTTACCACCTCCAACGTCGGTGGTGTGGCACCAAAGGAAGCCAACGGCGCACCGCTGTTGGATGCAAAAAATATTTCGCATCTCAAAAAAATGGATGTGATCATCACCTGTCAGGGCGGCGATTACACGACCGAGATTTACGCGCCGCTGCGCGCAACCGGCTGGAAAGGTTATTGGATTGATGCCGCGAAAACACTGCGTATGAAAGACGACGCCGTGATTATTCTCGACCCCGTCAACATGCCGGTGATCAAGAATGCGCTCGCCAAAGGCATCAAGGATTACATCGGCGGCAACTGCACCGTGAGCTGCATGCTGATGGGCCTCGCCGGTCTGTTCAAAGCCGATTTGATCGAGTGGATGACTTGCATGACGTATCAGGCGGCGTCCGGCGGCGGCGCAACGCACATGCGTGAGTTGCTCACGCAATTTGGCACTTTACATGCCGAAGTGAAAGCGCTGCTGGATGATCCGCAGTCAGCGATTCTTGAAATTGATCGCAAAATTTTGGCGAGGCAACACGCCATGAGCAAAGATGAAACGCAACACTTCGGTGTGCCGTTGGCGGGCAACTTGATTCCGTGGATCGACAAAGACATGGCGACGATGGGTGTCGCGGGCATGTCGCTCGAAGAATGGAAGGGCATGGCCGAGACCAATAAAATTCTCGGTCGCGGTGACGGCTTCGGGTCCGTAGCGACACCGATTGACAGCTTGTGCATCCGCGTTGGCGCGATGCGTTGTCACAGTCAGGCGCTGACGATCAAATTAAAACGCGACGTGCCGCTTAAAGACATTGAGCAAATCATTGCGGCCGACAATCCGTGGGCACGCGTCATTCCGAACGAGCGCGACATCAGCATGCGGGAGCTTACGCCAGCAGCGGTGACGGGGAAAATGCATATCCCCGTTGGACGGCTGCGCAAGCTGGCGATGGGGCCGGAATATCTGTCCGCGTTTACCGTCGGCGACCAGTTGCTGTGGGGTGCGGCTGAGCCGTTGCGGCGGATGTTGCGAATTATCCTGGAAAAATAGTTTATTTTTCATATAGTTAATTTTTTTTGACCTGCAAATACACAAGAAACCCAATCGCCGGTTGAAAAATCGTCCGGTTTCGCTTCTAATGCTAGAAAGCGAATAAAGTTGCAACAATAACTCGTTGATGTTATTTTACTTTGTCCTCGAAAAATCGAAGGGTTGGGCCTACGCATGAACCGTCCACAGAAAACAAAATTAGTCGTGGCATTGGGGGGAGCATTCTTGGCATTTTCCGCGTTGGCAGTTCACGCGGCAGGCCTCGGCAAACTTTCTGTCAATTCCGCATTGGGTCAACCGCTGTCGGCTGAAATCGAGCTGGTCTCGCTTCAGCCCGGTGAATTCGACGCCATCTCGGCCCGTGTGGCGAGCCCGGAGTCCTACGGTGAAGCGCGCATCGAATACTCACCATTGCTGCGGCAATTGCGTTTCGCCACGGAGCGTCGTGCCAACGGCACACCGGTACTCAAAATTTTAAGCAATGCGCCGATTAACGAGCCGTTTCTCGATGTGTTGGTCGAGATGAACTGGCCATCCGGTCGCTTGTTGCGTGAGTACCCGATCCTGCTGGATCCACCCGGCTTTAACGAAGCACGCATCGCAACACCCGTTGCCAGTGTAGCCACGGTCAAACCAGTGGCACCCATTGCGTCCACAACAACCTCGAATGCCGTCGCGGTATCTCCACCGATCAAAGGCTCGCCCTCTGCGAAAGCCGAGACCAGTGGTGACACCTACGGCCCGGTCAAGCGTGGCGATACCTTAAGCAAAATTGCCAAAGAAATGAAACCAGATACGGTTTCGCTTGAGCAAATGTTGGTGGCACTTTATCGCGAAAACAAAACAGCGTTCACCGATAACAATATGAATCGTCTGCGCACCGGGCAAATTCTGCGCGTGCCCTCGGCGAGCGACGTGGCGAATGTTTCGGCGACGGAAGCGCGCAGCGAAATCAAGGTTCAGGTCGCGAACTGGAATGCGTATCGTGAACAAGTCGCGGGAGCAGTTGCCAGCACGTCGCCCAAGGTTGCAACAAACGAGGCAACCGGCAAAATCACCATCGCCAAGCCCGACGCACCGTCACCTTTAGCAACCCCAAAAGATCAACTCAAAATTGCCAAGACCGATGGGTCGTCGGCGAAAGTTGGCGGCGCTGGTGCGGGTGGTGGTGCGCAGGATCAGTTGAATGCGTTGAAGGAAGAAAAAATCGTTCGCGAAAATGCGCTGAAAGAAGCCAATTCGCGGGTCGGTGATTTGGAAAAACAAATCGCCTCCATGCGTAAACTCGCCGAAGTCAAAGGCCTGGCCACCCCGGCAGACACGAAGGTCGCGGCAAAGCCGGACGATAAAGCTGCACCGAAGGTCGATGCCAAGGCTGCGCCGCTGCCGGTACCGCCCGCAGACGTCAAGGTTGTGCAGGTCACCCCGCCGGTGTCGCCTGCTATTGCCGTCAGCGACCCATCCAAAGATCTGCCTAAAGTCGACGTAAAGCCGACGGATACCAAGCCAGAGCCGCCCAAGGCGGATCCGCTCGTTGCAGCGAAACCCGCTGACGTGAAGCCCACTCCTCCGAAAACGATTGCGCCGCCGCCAGAATCTAATTTTCTGGAAGACAACGCGTTGGCACTCGGTACTGGTGCCGTTGCCATCCTGGGTATTGGCGGACTTTTCCTGTCGCGGCGCAAAAAGAAGAAACCAATCGGCGCGACCGGGATGAGCAAAACCTCATCGATCATGCCGAGCGACCTGAAGCCGAATACCATCACCGGCAACAAAAGTGGCGGTTTGGTCGATACCGGTAACAGCTCGTTCCTCACCGACTTTGACAAGACAGGTCCTGGCAGTATCGATACCGATGAAGTCGATCCCCTGGCCGAAGCCGATGTGTACATTGCCTATGGCCGCGATGCGCAGGCCGAAGAAATCCTCAAGGAAGCGCTCGGTCGTGACAAGAGTCGCCACGAGATTACGCTGAAGCTGCTGGAGATTTATCACAACCGCAAGAGCACGCAAGCGTTTGAAACTGTCGCGCGTGAATTCAAGGAAAGCGTCGGCGTAGATCATCCGCACTGGGTCAAGGTCGCCGCGATGGGTGCGGCTATCGACCCGCAAAATACCCTCTACAGCGGCAGCGGTGCGGCCTACGCGACCACCGGGGCGTTTGTTGCTGCGGGTGCAGCTGCGCTGGCCGCGACGAGCGCCGAACACGCGCCGCCGCCTGACCTCGACTTTGATTTGGGCTTTTCGGATGCGCCTGCGCAAGCCTCGTCGGTGCTCGACATTGGCTCGCCGAATACCGCGCAAACCGCAAAATCGAGCGGCAGCGATTTTGATCTCGATCTGAATTCATCCGTTGGTCAAGCCTCCCACGCAGACATCGGCTTAAAACCGGGTGCAACGGCGGGCGGGCTCGATTTTGATTTGGCACTCGACGCGCCTGCGGCTGGAGCGGCTGCGAAGGCGGCACCAGCAGCGCAAGCATCAGCGTTCGATTTTGATTTGTCGGCATTGTCGCTGGATGAGCCATCACACCTTGCGACGCAAAAGATGAGCGCTGCGCCGCAGGAATTTGTGAAGACCGTCGGCGCGGCTCCAAAGTCGCCTTCATCATTCAGTGAATTTAGTTTGGATCTTGATGCACCTGCGGCACCATCACCTGTCGCCGACAGCAGCGCCGTCACGACCAAGCTGGAGCTGGCGAAAGCCTACGTGGAAATTGGCGATAGCGATGGTGCCAAAGACATTCTTAATGAAGTGGTACGCGAAGGTTCACCGGCGCAACAGGCCGAAGCCAAAAAGCTGATCGCTGGGCTCTAATTTTTCGATGTTTTGGCATTAGGGCGCGGCGACGCGCCCTTTGTTTTTGGCGGACATAAATGCGCGTCGCTCTCGGTCTCGAATATCGCGGCACTCAATATTGCGGCTGGCAAACCCAGCCCGCCGCGTGCGCAGTGCAGGATCATCTTGAACGCGCGCTGGAAAAATTTATTGGCGCATCGGTCGCTACGGTGTGCGCAGGCCGCACCGACACTGGCGTACACGCAATGGCGCAAGTTGTTCATCTCGATACGGAGATCGAGCGTGACGAGGTGTCGTGGGTTCGCGGCACCAACACTAACTTACCGGATGACATTCGGGTGGTGTGGGCCAAGCACGTTGCTGAAGATTTCCATGCGCGTTTTTCTGCGATCACACGCAGCTATCGATACCTGCTGTTGAATGACCCGGTGGATAGCGCAACAATGCATGGCATGGTCGGCTGGTTTCACGCGCCGCTCGACATCGCCAGGATGCAAATGGCTGCGACGGTGTTGCTGGGCGAACATGATTTTTCCGCCTACCGCGCCGCAGCGTGTCAGGCAAAATCACCGTTGAGAACGATGGTCGAGGCGAACGTTGAGTGGCTGACGAGAAACGGTGACAACGCCGCAGCCAATCATGTGATGCAACTCACGTTCCGGGCAAACGCATTTTTGCACCACATGATCCGAAATATCGTTGGCGAGCTGGTCTACGTCGGTGCGGGTCGGCGCAGCCTTGTCGAGTTCCGCGAAATTTTCGAGGGCCGTGATCGCACCCGTGCCGCACCAACTTTTGCAGCCGCTGGCCTCTACCTTTGCGATATCGAGTACGATGCATGCTTCGGCCTGCCAGCCTTCCGCCGCCGCCATCCGTTTCCTGTTTAGCCATGTCCCGCACCCGCATCAAAATCTGTGGCATCACCCGCATTGAGGACGCACTCGCCGCCGCGAGCGCGGGTGCAGACGCGATCGGTTTGAATTTTTATCAGCCAAGTCCGCGCGCGGTGACCATCGAACAAGCCATATCAATTTCCAGTGTGTTGCCGCCGTTGGTGTCGACCGTCGCACTATTTGTCAATGCGGCGCCGCGCGAAGTCGATGAAGTAATTTCGCGTCTGCGACCATCCATTCTGCAATTTCATGGCGACGAAGATGCAGCATATTGCACCCAGTTTGGCATGCCGTTTCTAAAGGCTATCCGCGTTGGTGACGGAATGACGGCTGACGATTTGTTAGAATATGCGAAAGAATTTCACGCGGCGCGGGCGTTGCTGCTTGATACGCTTTCACGCGGCGTGTATGGCGGTAGCGGCGAGTCGTTCGACTGGCAAATTATCCCGGATGTAATGCGGCGTCGCATCGTGCTTTCAGGCGGGTTGCAGCCCGGCAACGTGGCCGCTGCGGTGCGCATGATCAGGCCGTTTGCGGTGGACGTGTCGAGTGGTGTTGAAATCCAAAAGGGCGTGACAGATCACGCCAAAATTGAGAAATTTATCGAGGAAGTGGCAAATGCAGACGCAGGCTGAAACTTATAATTTTCCAGACGCCAAAGGGCACTTCGGTCCCTACGGTGGCGTTTTTGTCGCGGAGACTTTGCAGGCCGCGTTGCTCGATCTCAATCGCGAATACGAGAAGGCCAAAGCCGATCCCGCATTCATTGCTGAAATTGAGCGTGAGCTGAAGCACTACGTCGGTCGCCCCAGCCCGATTTACCACGCCAGGCGTTTGTCTGAGGAGCTTGGCGGCGCACAAATTTATCTGAAGCGCGAAGACCTGAACCACACCGGCGCACATAAAGTGAACAACACCGTCGGCCAGGCCATGCTCGCGCGCCGCATGGGCAAGCGCCGCGTCATTGCCGAAACCGGCGCGGGCCAGCACGGCGTGGCCACGGCCACGGTGGCGGCGCGCTACGGCATGGAATGCGTGGTCTACATGGGCAGCGAGGACATCCGACGTCAGGCGCAAAACGTTTACCGCATGAAGCTGCTC
>JANMPY010000308.1:0-5258 GCA_031370095.1 Betaproteobacteria bacterium | reverse complement strand
GATGTGCATGCGCAGTTGACGGAGGTGTGTGCGGGGGCGGGGATGCGGATGGCGGCACAAAAGGCGCCCCATCCCAACCTTGCCCCGCAAGCGAGGGAAGGAGCAGAAACACAGCGAGCTCGCGGACATAATCTCCCTCCTCCGCCTGCGGGGGAGGGCCGGGGTGGGGGAGAGCCAACCGCCCCTCCGCAGCGTTCATCGCAAGCTTTGCGCACCGCGCCGTCGGGGCGCATTCGTCCGTTTGCGGTCACATCCCCGCAAGCGGGGCCCCTGCTCCTCGCGCCCGAACGAAGCTACGAAAGCATCCACCGCGCTCTCCTCACCGGCCTCATCACCAACGTCGGCACCAAAGGCCCGGAAGGCGATCACTATCTCGGCACGCGCAGCATCAAGTTTCAATTGCCACGCCAAAGCCAGCAACACGCTGCGCAAAAATCCACGCGCATGAAATGGGTGATGGCGTTCGAGCTCACCGAAACCACCCGCGTCTATGCACGCACGGTCGCCTCGATTGAGCCGGAATGGATCGAGCAACTTGCCACGCATCTGGTGACGCGCACCTATTTCGAGCCGCATTGGGAGCGGAAAAGCGGCCAGGTGGTGGCGTTTGAGCAGGTCTCGCTTTATGGCCTCATCATCATCGCGCGCCGCCGCGTGCATTACGGTGCCATCAACGCAGTAGAGGCGCGCGAAGTATTCATTCGCCAGGGATTGGTTGCCGGTGAGGTCGATACGCAGGCTAAATTTTTGCGCCACAACCTGAACATGATCGAGGATATTGAGGACATCGAAGCAAAAGCGCGGCGGCAGGATGTGCTGATCGATGACGACGACATGTTTGCACTCTACGATGCGGTGATTCCGGCAGATGTGGTGAACATGGCCGGGTTTGAGCGCTGGCGCAAGGACATCGAAAAAACCAATCCGCGTGCACTCGAATTTTCCCGCGAGCAATTGATGCGTCGCGCCGCTGCCGAGATTACCTTCGAATTATTCCCGACCGCACTCAAACATCGCAGTGCCGCATACCCGCTTGGCTATCGGTTCGAGCCTGCACACATCATGGACGGTGTCACGATTACCTTGCCAGTCTCGGTGCTGAATCAGGTAAACGCCGCGCGCTTCGACTGGCTGGTGATGGGCATGCTGCGCGAAAAAGCTGCCGCACTTTTCAAGACTTTGCCGCAGCGCATTCGCAGCCAGATCGTGCCAGTGCCGGAAACGGTGAGTGAATTCATTGCATACATCACGCAGCTTGACGGCATGAACGATCTCACCAAAGCCGAGATGCCATTGACGGATGCGCTGGCGACATTTTTACATCGCGAAAAAGGGTTGGAAGTCTCGCGCGACACGTGGGATCCTGCGCGACTGCCGCCGCACCTCAATATGAATTTTCGTGTCATCGATGGCGATGGCAAGGAGCTCGCCATGTCGCGCGACTTCGCAGCGCTTAAAACGCAATTCGCCGACGCCTCGCGTACTGTTTTTTCCACCTTGCACAAGAATCGCCTCGAGCGCGATGGCATCACGCGTTGGGATTTTGCCGACCTGCCGGAGACGATCAACTTCGAAAAAAACGGCGTGCGCTACGACGGATTTCCCGCGCTGGTGGATCGTGTGGATTCGGTTGAGATCAAAATTTTCGATGAGGCGCTCGCTGCGCAGCACGAGCATCGGCGCGGACTCACACGGTTATTTTTGCTGGAGTTGGTGGAGCAGGCAAAGTTTCTGGAGCGCAGCATAAAATTTTCTCCCGTCGCCGCTTTCCAGTATGCGCATTACTTTCCCGAAGCGAAGAACCATGCGCAGCAAGCGCTCGCGCACGAGCTGGTGTTTGCCGCATTCACCGGCACTTTTGTTGACGCGCAGCCGACATTGATTCGCACGACGGCAACCTATGCAGCGGCGCGCGATGCCGGTAAAACTAAGGTGATCGCGGCGGGCGGCGCATTGGCAAAAGCGATTGACGAGGCATTTATGGCAACGGCCGACGCGCGAAAGCTGATCGAGGAGCGCTATGTGAAAGGCTGGGAACATATCGGCCCGGATATCGACGCGCAACTTCGCGCATTGTTTAGTAAAGAATTTTTGCGCAACACAAAAGCGGAGCAGCTGCTGCACTACCCACGTTATCTGAAAGCGATTGTGTTGCGCATCAACAAAGCGAAGCAGGGCGCGATGGAGCGCGATCTGGAACAATATCAGGCCATTCGCCCGCTATGGCAGAATGCCCGGACAGTGGTGTCGTCGTTGGATCCGGCAGTCGATGAATACCGATGGATGGTGGAAGAATTGCGGGTGAGCTTATTCGCACAGGAATTGAGAACACCGATGCCGGTCAGCGTGAAGCGGGTGGCGAAGGTCTGGGACGAGTTGGAAAATAATTTAAGAACCACATGAAATTAATTGCAATATGAAATCGGAAAAATTCCACCGCCTTGCCAACCGAATGGCGCACATCGCGCCGTTTGAGGTCATGGAGATCCAGACCATCGCGCGTGCGCTTGAGCGGCAGGGCAAGGACGTGATCCACATGGAGATTGGCGAGCCTGATTTTGCAACGCCGCAGCCCATCATCGATGCTGCTGTCAAGGCGCTTAACGAGAAGCCGATGTTTTACACCTCCGCACTTGGCATGGCGCCTTTGCGCGAGGCGATTGCGCATTTTTACTTTAATAAATATCACGTCAACATTTCGCCTGATCGCATCGTTGTCACCGCCGGATCGAGCGCCGCCTTGTTGATGACCATGGGCGTGCTGTTGAACGCAGGTGATGAAGTGTTGCTGGCAGACCCGAGCTATCCGGCCAATCGCCACTTCATTCGCGCGATGGAAGGCGTGCCGAAAACCATTTCCGTCGGACCGGAAAGTGACTACCAGTTGGCCGCGCGCCACATCGCGGCAAATTGGGGCGAGCGTAGTGTGGCTGCATTGGTCGCGTCGCCTTCCAACCCTACCGGTACCATTGTTGCGCCGGAAGAATTGCGACGCATCCACGCAGAAGTCACGTCGCGTGGTGGCACCTTGATCGTCGATGAAATTTATCAGGGTCTCACTTACGGCGTTGCGCCATCGACCGCGTTATCCATTGCGGACGACATGTTTGTCATCAACAGTTTTTCGAAATATTTTCAGATGACCGGGTGGCGGCTGGGCTGGCTGGTGGTGCCGCCGGCTTACGTACGCGAAGTCGAAAAGCTCGCGCAGAATTTATTTATTTCGCCGTCTGCCCCCGCGCAATACGCAGCACTCGCAGCCTTCGACGCCGAGACGATCAATATCGTCGAGCAACGGCGAATTGAGCTGCAGGCCCGCCGCGATTTTCTGATGCCCGCATTGCGCGGCATTGGTTTTGATATTCCGGTCGAGCCACAGGGTGCGTTCTACATTTACGCGCGCTGCGACAAGCTTCATCCCGATAGTCTGCTGCTGTCGCGGCAAATTTTGCATGACGCGCATGTGGCCGTCACGCCGGGTAAAGACTTTGGTGCAAGTGCGCCAGAGAAACACATCCGCATTGCCTACACACAAACCATTCCGCGATTGGCGGAAGCTATCGAGCGTATTAGCCATCAGATGCGCGCTCGTGAGGGATAAGTCGATGAAAAATATTCCGGCTCGCGTTGCCATGTTGGTGGCCCTACTCTTTATGCCGCTTGTCGCATCGGCAGAAGAGCGCGCCATCGACGAAAAGATCACCATCAAAGCCAATGTTGACGAGGTATGGAAAGCGTGGACGACGACCGAAGGCATCAAAACATTTTTTGCGCCCGACGCCAAAGTCGAGCTGCGCGTCGACGGCCCATTCGAGATTTACATGAATCCCTTCGCCGCAGCCGGCATGAAGGGTGCGGACGACATGCGCATCGTCGGCTTTCAGGAAAAGAAAATGTTGACCTTCACATGGAACGCGCCGCCGTCATTGCCTGAAGCGAGGAAGCAACGCACCGTGGTGATCGTGCGATTCATTTCGCGCGGCGATGTACTCACTGATGTGACGCTGCATCACGTCGGCTGGGGTGAGGGCGGTGAATGGGACAAGGCCTACGACTATTTCGGCAAGGCGTGGCCCAATGTGCTGAAGAATCTGCAGAAGCGCTTCGACAGCGGCCCGGTCGATTGGAAGCCGTGGCTGGAAAAATTAAAAACACCGCCGAAAAAATAGCGCGACGTTGTTCAAGCTTGTAGCGGCCAGCTTCGCAGCACGTCGTACTCGGGTCCCGCTGCCCCTGAACGCGCGGACACGAGGGAAAACTGGTTCACCGGCCATCGCACAGGCGCAACCGCGTGATCGGCGAACGGCGTTTCAACATGGCGCACCACAGTGATGTGCGGGCGAAAGGTGCGCGTGTCGTGACCGAGTTTGGCGTCGGCCAGGCGCGACTGCAGATTTTTTTGCAGCTCAAATAAGTGCCACGGCGTTTCTTTTGCGCCGAGCCACGCGATATGCGCGCGCGGAAAACAGCCGGCCATATTGACCGTGTAATTAAACATTGCGGCGTCGATGCCCTCGCCGATTTTTTCGATCAACGGCATTTGTGCGGCCTCAACTTCACCAAGGAACGCCAATGTCATATGCAATGTGTCCGGGAACACGGCACGGCCACTTCCCGCGCGCGCCAATTGTTCCCGGTATCGCGATAGCTGTACGCGAATGCCATCGTCGGGCCACAGCGCAAAGTAGAGTCGCGAATTCATCGTGACGCAATCCTAACACCGGCGGTGGTTTATCGGCAAAGACAGACTTGATCGTTTACCGGTGCGGGCAACCGGCTTGAGAGCCGCGCCAATGCTTGCTGTCATGCCGGTCACATCGAGTCGGTGTTCATCCTCAGCGCGGCGCATGTGCTTTTTTCCAAGGTAGCGCGATGCTGATTCCATTAGCCACGCGGCGGATTGATCGCGCGGCGACATGCAGTGTTGATCTGGCGTAAAGTAGCGGCAATCTTTAATTTTTAGCAATTCAACTTTCAAGGAGACAGAGCATGAGCAAGCGTGATGTGGTGGTTTTGGGTGCGGCACGGTCGGCGATTGGTACATTCGGCGGCGGGCTGTCAGACATTGAGCCGGCCGAGCTGGCAGGCACCGTGATGAAGGAAGCGGTCAAGCGTTCCGGAGTTGATCCGAAAGCGATCAACTACGTGACCGTCGGCAACACCATTCCCACCGATAGCCGTTTCGCCTATGTGGCGCGGGTGGCGGCGATCCAGGCGGGGCTGCCGATGGACTCGGTGGCGATGTCGGTGAACCGCCT
>JANMPY010000292.1:0-2228 GCA_031370095.1 Betaproteobacteria bacterium | reverse complement strand
GGTGCTTTAACAGTCCCTGCCTGGCCATCTCCCAGGGCATGTCTTCCGGATGTACAACCTTGGCACGCTTGGCGTTGCGTGCCGGTGCGGTGGCCGCGTCTTCCAGCAGCCCTTGATACAAAGGACGGTTTTCCGTCCCCTGCTTCCATGCTTTCGATTCGCCCCACGACATGATGTGTCTCCTTCAGTTTGTTTTCAAATTTTATTAATTTTGGTATGGTGATCAGTCAGGCGAGTGGTTGAAATCCTGCTCACCTTCACGCGCTTCAAATCCGATACCACCGGGCATCGGTTCGGTCGAACGCGGCTCAACCTGATGCTGAAATAGCATGTTCATGAACATGTACATGGGTTTTGACTTGATCACCAACGCACGTGCCGGCTTGACCGGGTCCGCATTAAAATGCTGATGCACGCAGTTGTTGTGGACGATCGCGACGTCTCCGGCTTTCCAGTCATAACGTACGCCATCGTGAATTTCGTAGTCGACACCATTGAGGATATAGAACGCTGCCTCGTTGACGTGTCCATGTTTTTGCGACTTACCACCGGGCCCATATTCTTCCAGATGAAGGTGAAACGTCTGGGTAATACCGTCCTTTGGTTCGACATAATGGCGGCTATATGCCTGCGGGCCGTCGTTAAACTTGATATCTTTGCCCTTGCGGACACGCGGCATTGAACGTAAGCGTTTTAGTTCATCGGTCAGGTTATAAGGACCGGCAATCGCGCGTACAAAAACGCGGTCTTTCTTGCTGTGATAGTGCGATTCATTACTCATGATGTTCCTTCGGTTTGTCTACTTGATTTGTTTGACGATAATTTCATCGTAAAGCTTCGCCCATTTTTCAGATTCATCGAGCACCAACCTGGGATCAATGATGACCAGCGGGCCACGATTCAGTGGGGTATCGATCTTGCGGCTGGTCGGCACGAAATCGCGCTTGAAAAAAATCTGCTGCCCCTCATCCCCGATCATGAAATCGTAGTACAGCAAGGCGGCATGCGGATGCGGGCTGCGCTTGGCCAGTGCCACGCCATTGGCGCGTGCGATGGCGGGTGACAGCACAAACCAGTCAAATGGCGCGCCTTTTTGCTTCACCTGTTCGGCGGTAAAGTTATAAACAGTCAGCGCAAATGGCACTTCCCCAGACGCGACCAGATTGGTCAGCAGCGTATGTCCGCGTCGCACTGATAATCCATTCTGCGCGACGATATCGCGGAACAGCTTGAGGCCTTTTTCCTCGCCGAGACCGCGAACGACGTTGGCAAACCAGTCGTCATCGGTTGCTTCAATGCTGAGCCGACCCTTCCAACGCAGATGAAGCAGGTCGGCATAGGTTTTCGGCAACTCCTCTTTTTTCACCAGCTTCGTGTTGTAGGCTTGCACGAACACGTTGAGGCGTGTACCCACCCATTCGCGGTGTACCGGAACCGCACTGGCAATCAACTCGGACTGCCATGGCGAACGCACCGATTGCAACACACCTTCCCGATGCATCGCTTCCAGCGGTGGCGCGTTGCATTCAATAATATCGGCCTCGGCCCTGCCCGCCTTGTACTCGGCCATCACGCGCTGCAGCACCTTATCGCAGGAGGCGCGCCACATGCGCACTTTGATGCCGGTAACTTTTTCGAAGGCCGCATTCAGGACGGACATGTCTTCGACCGTGAGCGAGGTATAGAGCGTGAGGGTTCCCTCCTTCTTTGCACCATGAATGAGGCGCTGCTGTCGATCTGCGCCTTCATAGTTCGCAAGGGCGTCAACGGAGAGTTCTGCGGCCAGCGAAACTTGCGTTGCGCCCACGATCAACACGGATGCGATCACCCACAAGCACAAATAACGGATAGCCGACGAGAACGTGGAGCGCATAAGCAACCTAGACTCCATATTCGTCAAGTTTATAACGACGCGGCTTGAGGGTGCGGCACACCTCGCGTACGACCCCAGCCTGGGGGAGCGAGATTCCGCATTCGTCGGCCATCGCACCGACAATCGCCATGTCATCTTGTGCCCACGCCATCGACTGCGTGCCCCAGTCTTTCAGCGCGCAGTTATTCGCGCTGCTGATCAAAAGCGCCTGACGCAGTACCTCGATGTCCATGCCAAAACGTTTCGCCAATGCCAGCGCTTCGTGATCGGCGACCAGACAGGCCCAGAGGATCAAGTTGTTGGCCGCTTTGGCGACCTGTGCGGTACCTACCGGGCCGGTATGAACGATGTCAGT